>NZ_JBSWXD010000021.1:0-53192 GCF_056160425.1 Micromonospora sp. ABR4_055 | reverse complement strand
GCGCGGGCCACCGCGTGCGCCAGCACCTCCCGGCGGCGGGCCCCCCAGCCGGCCGGGTAGGTCAGCGCCGCCGGCGGCAGGAAGCCGACCGCCTCCACCGCCGACCGGGCCACCGCCGCGAGCACCGCGGCCAGTAGGTCAGCGGTGGGCACGTCATGCGCGCCGAGCAGCACCGTCGGCTCGTCGACCCGGCGTTTCGGGTTCGGCTCGAACCGGGCCGGGTCGGCCTGGGCGAGCCGCTGCGCGTCCCGACCGACGTGCAGCCGGTCGCCGAGGAACACCCCGGACGGCAGGACCGGCACGCCGTCGAAGAGCAGCGGTCGGGTCCGCCCGTCCGGCCAGCGCAGCACCGCGACCGTGTTGGAGGTGCCCAGGTCGACCCCGAGGGCGAAGCCCTCGTCCTGCCCTGTCATCAGCTGTTCCTCCGCCGCACCCCGAACCCGCCCGACACCGACCCCGGGCATGCTACGGGTGACTGACCCGCTGATCAGCGATCGGCCGGTCAGCCGACCAGGCGGCGGCGGGCGACCTCGGCGAGGGTGACCGCGGCGGCCACACTGGCGTTGAGCGACTCGACGTCGGAGTGCATCGGGATGCGTACCCGCAGGTCACAGGTCTCGCCGACGAGCCGGGACAGCCCGCGACCCTCGGAACCGACCACCACGACCAGCGGACCCACCGCAGCCTCCAGGTCATACAGGTCGGTCTCGCCGTCGGCGTCCAGGCCGACCACGACGAACCCCTCGGCCTGGCACTTCTTCACCGCCCGGGTCATGTTGACCACCTGGCTGACCGGGGTCCGGGCGGCCGCACCGGCGCTGGTCCGCCACGCGGTGGCGGTCATCCCGGCGGCCCGCCGCTCCGGCACGAACACGCCGTGCGCGCCGAACGCGGCCGCCGAGCGCACCACCGCCCCGAGGTTACGCGGATCGGTCACCCCGTCCAGGGCGACCAGCAGCGGCTCCGGCTGCTCGGCGGCGGCGGCCAGCAGGTCCTCGAACGGCTCGTACGCGTACGCCGGCACCTGCAGCCCGACGCCCTGGTGCAGCACGCCGCCGGTCATCCGGTCCAGCTCGGCCCGGGTGATCTCCAGGATCGCGATGCCCCGGTCACCGGCGGTCCGTACCAGCTCGGTGACCCGGTCGTCGACGTCGATGCCCTGGGCGACGTAGAGCGCGGTCGCCGGCACATTGGCCCGCAGCGCCTCGACCACCGGGTTGCGGCCGACCAGCAGCTCCGGGGCGTCCTTCGGCGGGTGCGCCTTACGGCCCGGGGAGACCCGCGGCCCGGACCGGGCACCGCCCCGGGCCAACCGGCCGGTCGCCGGACCGCCCCGGCTGCGGCCACCGCCACCCCAGGTGGTGTCCTTCGTCCCAGGTACGCCGATCTTCGGCGCGCGCCCCTCGGCGGCCGCCGCCCGGCGTTCCTTCTCCTGCTTCCAGGCGGTCTTGTTCGGCAGCTTCTCGGTGCCGGAGTAGCCCTTGTGCCACGGCCGTTCGTCGGCCGGCAGGGTGCGCCCCTTGCCGGTCAGGCCGGACCGGTTCTTGCCGCCGGAGCCCTGGGTGGTGCCCTTCTTGGGGGTGACCCGCCGGCCACGTCGTTGCGAGTTGCCGGGCATCAGGTCTGCTCTCCAATGGTCCAACGGGGGCCGTGCGGGGTGTCCTCGACCGTGACGCCGGCCTGCTTGAGCTGGTCACGCACCGCGTCGGCGGCGGCCCAGTCGCGCCGGGCGCGGGCCTGCGCCCGCTGGTCGAGGGCGAGGGCGATCAGCGCGTCGACCGCGCCACGCAGCTCGTCGCGCGGGGCGGCGTCGCCCCACGACGGGTCGAGCGGGTCGAGGCCGAGCACGCCCAGCATGGCGCGGACCCGGCCCAGGCTGGCCCGGACCGCGTCATCATCACCGCCGGCCAGCAGGTTGTTGCCGTCGCGGATCCCGTCGTGCAGCACGGCGAACGCGGCCGACGTGTTCAGGTCGTCATCCATCGCGGCGGCGAACCCCGCCGGCATGTCGGTGGCGGCGACCGCGCCGACCTGCTCCGCCGCCCGCCGGACGAAACCCTCGATTCGCCGGTACGCGGTGGCACTCTCCAGTAGGGCGTCGTCGGAGTAGTCGATGCGGGACCGGTAGTGCGCCGCGGTCAGGTAGTAGCGCAGCTCGACCGGACGCACCCCGAGCCGGGCGACGTGGCCGAGGTCGATGACGTTGCCCAGTGACTTGCTCATCTTCGCCGCGCCCAGGTTGAGCAGCCCGTGGTGCACCCAGTAACGGGCGAACGGCAGCCCGGCCGCCTTGGACTGGGCGACCTCGTTCTCGTGGTGCGGGAAGGTCAGATCCAGCCCGCCGCCGTGGATGTCGAACTCGGGGCCGAGGTAACGCCAGCACATCGCCGAGCACTCGATGTGCCAGCCGGGCCGGCCCGGACCCCACGGCGAGCGCCAGGCCGCGTCGGCGGGCTCGTCCGGCTTGACGCCCTTCCAGAGTGCGAAGTCGCGCGGGTCGCGTTTGGCCCGGTCGACGCCGTCGCCGGCCGGCTGCATCGCGTCGGGGCGCTGCCCGGACAGCGCGCCGTAGTCGGCGTACGAGGCGACGTCGAAGTAGACGTCGCCGCTGCCGTCACCGGCCGGGTAGGCGTGGCCGCGGTCGATCAGCCGCTCGATCAGCTGGTGCATCTCCGGGATGTGCCCGGTGGCGCGCGGCTCGTACGTCGGCGGCAGCACGTTCAGGCTGCGGTACGCGGCGGCCAGCAACAGTTCGTTGGCGTACGCGATCGACCAGAACGGCTGACCCGCGGCGGCCGCCTTGTCCAGCACCTTGTCGTCGACGTCGGTGATGTTGCGGATGAAGGTGACCCGCAGCCCCTGGTGGGCCAGCCAGCGGCGGAGCACGTCGTAGTTGACGCCGGAGCGAAGGTGACCGATGTGCGGGGCGGACTGGACGGTGACGCCACACAGGTAGACGCTGACCTCGCCGGGCTGGCGGGGCACGAAGTCCCGCACGGACCGGGTCGCGGTGTCGTACAAGCGGAGCGTCACGCTACGAGGGTACCGACTGGCACCCGTCCGTACTCTGTCGGTGTGCACGCGCGAGGGGCGGAGACGGCGCAGACCCTGGACCGGGGGCTGCGCCTGCTGGGCCTGGTCGCCGAGGCGACCGGCGGGATCACCGTCACCGAGGCCGCCGGCCGGCTCGGTATCGGTCGGGCCGCCGTCTACCGGCTGGCCACCACCCTGGCCGCGCACGGCATGCTGCGCCGCGACACCGCCGGTCGGTTGCGGCTCGGTGCCGGGCTGCTGCAGCTGGCCCGGCGGGCACAGCCGCTGCTGGCCGATGCCGCGCTGCCGGCGCTGCGCCGGCTCGCCGAGTCCTCCGGCGCCACCGCCCACCTGACCGTCGCCGACGGTGCCGAGGCGGTGGCGCTGACCGTCGTCGAGCCGAGCTGGACGGCGTTCCACGTGGCGTACCGGGCCGGGTCGCGGCACCCGGTCGGTCGCGGGGCCGCCGGCCGGGCGATCCTGGCCGGCCGTGACGGTACGCCCGGACCGGTGACCAGCAGCGGCGAGTTGCAGCCCGGCGCGTACGGGGTCGCCGCCCCGGTGCTCGGCGTGCCCGGCCTGGAGGCCAGCGTCGGGGTGGTGACGATGGGCACCCTGGACGTGCCGGCGATCGGCGCGCAGGTGCAGGCGACCGCCGAGGCGGTGTCCCGGCTGCTCGCCAGCGAGCTGTGACAGCTCCTTCCGAGGATGCGCGGGCCGTTCAGAACAGGTCGGCGAGGGCGTCGGGCAGCTGCGCCAAACTGGTGATCTGGGCGTCCGGGCACACCTCGGGCGGGCAGGGCTCGCCGCGCCGGTTCAGCCAGACGGCCCGCAGCCCGGCCGCCTGGGGGCCGACCACGTCGTGCGGGATCGAGTCGCCGACGTAGACCACCCGGTCGGCGGCGGTGACCCCGGCGGCGGCCAGTACGGCGTCGTAGAACCGCTGGTCCGGCTTTTTCGGCAGGCCGTCGACGTGGGCGTACACCTCGAAGGCGAACTGGCCGCGCAGCCCGCACCGGTCGGCGCGGCTGTTGCCGTTGGTGGCCAGGCCGACCGCGTACCGGCGGCGCAGCCGGTCCAGGGCGGGCAGCGTGTCGGCGTACGGCCGGCTGAGCGCGAACCGGCGCTCGAAGAAGATCCCGGTGATCCGGTCCAGCTGCTCGGGCAGGCCGACCCGGTCCAGCGAGCGGGCCAGGGCGCCCCGGCGGATCTGCATCACCGGCGCGGACGGGTCGGCGGCGAACGCGGCCGCCCAGTCGTCGGCCATGTCGCCGAGGGTCAGCTCGGCGGCGCGCGGGGTCAACCGGCGCAGCTCGGTGAGGACGGTCTGCAGCGCGCCGGTGACCGCGGGCCGCAGGTCGACGAGGGTCTCGTCGACGTCGAACACCACGGTGGTAATCACCCCACCAGGGTATGCCGACTCAGCTGGGCCGGGTCATCCGCAGAACGTCCAGCGCCGCATCCAGCTCGGCGGCGGTCAGCGTGCCGGCGTCGACGTGGCCGCGTTCCAGCACGACGGCGCGGATCGACTTGTTCTCGGCGAGGGCCTGCTTGGCGATCGAGGCGGCCTCGTCGTAGCCGAGGTGGCGGTTGAGCGGGGTGACGATCGACGGCGACCCTTCGGCGTACGCCAGACAGGTCTCCGGGTCGGCGGCGAGGTCGGCGACGCAACGCTGGGCCAGCAGCCGGCTGGCGGCGGCCAGCAGCCGGACCGCTTCGAGCAGGTTGCTGCCCATCACCGGCAGCATCACGTTCAGCTCGAAGTCGCCCTGACTGCCGGCGAACGCGATCGTCGCGTCGTTGCCGATCACCTGGGCGCAGACCTGGCGTACCGATTCGCAGACCACCGGGTTGACCTTGCCCGGCATGATCGACGACCCGGGTTGCAGGTCGGGGATGCGCAGCTCGCCGAGGCCGGCGCGCGGGCCGGAACCCATCCACCGGATGTCGTTGGCGATCTTGTAGAGGCCGACGGCGATGGTGCGCAGCTGCCCGGACGTCTCCACCAGGGCGTCGCGGGCACCCTGGGCCTCGAAGTGGTTGCGGGCCTCGGTCAACGGCAGCCCGGTCGCGTCGGCCAGCCTGGCGATGACGGCGGCGGCGAAGCCGGGCGGGGTGTTCACCCCGGTGCCGACGGCGGTGCCGCCGAGCGGCAGCTCGGCCAGCCGGGGCAGGATCGACCGCAACCGTTCCTGGCCGTAGCGGACCTGCGCGGCGTAGCCGGAGAACTCCTGGCCGAGGGTGACCGGGGTGGCGTCCATCAGGTGGGTACGGCCGGCCTTGACCACGGTGGCGAACTCGTCGACCTTGCCTTCCAGCGCGGTCGCCAGCTCGTCCAGGGCCGGGATCAGCTCGTGCACCACCTGATGCGAGGCGGCCAGGTGGATCGAGGTCGGGAATACGTCGTTGCTGGACTGCGAGGCGTTGACATGGTCGTTGGGGTGCACCGGCCGGTCCAGTTCACGGGCGGCGAGGGTGGCCAGCACCTCGTTGGTGTTCATGTTCGACGAGGTGCCCGAACCGGTCTGGAACACGTCGACCGGGAACTGGTCGTCGTAGCCGCCGGAGGCGACGTGCGCGGCTGCGGTGACGATCGCCTCGGCGATGCCGGCCGGGATCACCCCGAGGTCGGCGTTGACCTGCGCGGCCGCACCCTTGATCTGGGCGAGCGCGCGGATCTGGGCGGATTCGAGCGTACGGCCGGAGACCGGGAAGTTGTGCACCGCGCGTTGGGTCTGCGCCCGCCACAGCGCGTCGGCGGGGACCCGCACCTCGCCCATCGTGTCGCGTTCGATCCGGTAGCCCTCGTCCCGGACGCCGTCCTCGCCGATCCCACCGTCGCCGATCCCGCCGTCGCTGATGCCCTCGTCAGTCACCCTTCCATCCTGCCCCGACCGGCGGCACCCCGCAGGGCGGTTACTCACGGGTGGCGGCGGGCTACCCCTCGCGGGTGGTGGCGTCGCTGGTCGTGCCGCCGGCCGGCGTACCCATGCCGCCGCTGGTGGCGTCACCGGTCGTGGTCGGCGCCACCTTGCCCCGACCGCGGCTCTTCTTCCCCCGGCCGGGCTCCTTGGCCCGACCGGGGCCGGTGGCGCGGCGGGTGCTGGCCGGGCCGGCGGTACCACCGGTGGTGGTCAGGCCGCCACCGGAGCGGGTCGGGCCGCCGTCGCGCAGCGTCTCGGCCGGGATCGGTACGTCGGCCGGATCGTCGAGGTCTCGTTCCTTCGCCTCGCGCACCGGGTCGGTCGGCGGCGCGACGACGTCGTCCAGGATCTCCTGGCGGTACGCCGACCGCTGCTCCAGGTCGTCGACGAACGCCTGCCCGCGATCGTGCTCGGAGAACTGGTCCCGGCCCTGGTCGGCGCTGCTGTCTCGTCGCCCCATGTCGTCACCCCTCCCGTCCCTGGTGCCGGGTGTGCCCGGATCGGCGGCGGCGAAACCTGAGCTGACCGGCCTGCCCTCAGCCGTTGGTGAGTCGTACCCGGTGGCTGTCGCCGTCAGTAAGGAACGCCACCACGCGCTCCCCTTCCTCGGCCACGGCGGCACGCTCGGCGCGGGTGAGGCCGCGCAGCGCGGCGACCATGACGGTGCCGGAGTCGACGGTCCAGGTGGCGGCCACCCGACCGTCGACCAGCACCACCCGTGCCCCGGCGACGGACAGCCCTCGGTGGGCGTCGTCGATGATCCGGCTGCGGTCGTCGTAGCCGAGGACCGCGTTGTCGAACGCCGGCAGGAACCGCACCGGTGCCGGGGTTTCCGGGTCGGGTCGCGGCGCGGCCGGCAGGTCGAGCAGTTGCCGGCCGCGCTGGTTGCGGAAGACGACCAGTTCGTCGCGGACCGCCGCCACGGCGGCCGGCAGCCCGGCCAGGCCGCACCAGGCGCGCAGGTCGGAGCTGGTGGCCGGCCCGTACGCGGCCAGGTAACGCCGTACCAGTGCCTGGCCGACCGGATCGGTGCCGGCTACGGCCGGGTCGGTGCTAGCTTCGGCCAAGTCGGTGCCGGCTGCGTCGGTCAGCTGGTCCGGCTGCTGGCCCGCCCACTCCGCCAGCGGCCGGTAGCGTGCCCCGCCGGCGGTACGCCACAGCCCGCGCGGCGGCAGCTGCACCATCGGGATCAGCGCCGTGGCCAGCACCGCCCCCAGTGCTCTCGGTTCCCGTTGCCGCCACGCGTCGGGCAGGGCGCGGGCCAGCCCGGTCATCGTCCGGGGCTCGCCGTCGGCCAGCACCGCCCGACCGGCCACCGCGAGCGCGTCGAGGTCGACCCCGGCGAGTTCGTGGCGGTAGACGGCGAGGACCCGTTGCCGCAGCATGGCGTCGTGGCGGGGACGCCAGGCCACGGCGTCGGCGGCGGTCAGCAGATGGACGGTGCGGCGCATCAGATGGGTCCGGACCACCGCGCGGCGCAGCAGCAGGTCCGACAGGTCCGCCGGGTCGAAGCCGCGCAGCCGGCTCCACAGCCCGACGAACGGCTCCTGCGGCTCCTGCGCCTGCAGGCCGCCCAGATGGGCGACGGCGTCGTGCACCGGCAGGTCGGCGCGGTCGAGCAGCAACTGCCGGGCCAGTGTCGCGCGGTTGAGCGCCCGGGTGTCGAGCACCGTCATCGGTCGCGCTCCCGACTAGCCGTTGTACGGGGCAGCGACGTCAACGACCTTGTCCCAGTAGCCGGTGACCTCCTCGACCGTTTCGCCGCGTACGCGCGCCTCGCCGCGGAAGTTGAGGTGGGTGGTGGTGGTGATCGACAAGGTCGGCCTCTCTGGCTGTGCGATTCAGGCCCGACGGGTGTCGGGCGCGGGGGCAACACTCACAGCGGAAGCGGCCAGTTTGTGTCCGCTACTGCGGTCAGAATAGGAAAGTGCCGAAAACCTCGGAGCGGCTGCTGATGCTGCTGTCGCTGCTGCAGGCCCGCCGCGAGTGGCCGGGCGGGCTGCTGGCCGAGCGGTTGGCGGTCAGCCCGCGTACCGTCCGGCGCGACGTCGACCGGCTGCGCGATCTCGGCTACCCGATCACGGCGGTCAAGGGACCGGCCGGCGGCTACCGGCTGGACGCCGGTGCCCGGCTGCCGCCGCTGCTGTTCGACGACGAGCAGGCGGTCGCGCTCGCCATCGCGCTGCGGACGGCCACTGCCAGCGGTGCCGGCATCGGGGAGGCAGCGACGCGGGCGCTGCACACCGTCCGGCAGGTCATGCCGCAGCGGCTGCGCCACCGGATCGACGCCGTATCGGCCATCGAGGCGATCGGGGCCGTCACGACCGGGGCCGTCACGACCGCGCCGGCCGTCGGGCCGGCCGCCGCGCATCCGGTCGACAGCGCGACGCTGCTGGCCGTGAGCGATGCCGTACGGGCCCGCGAGGTGCTGCGCTTCGACTACCGGTCGGCGCCCGTCCCCCGCCGGGTCGAGCCGCACCACCTGGTCACCTGGCGGGGGCGCTGGTACCTGGTCGGCTGGGATCTCGACCGCGACGACTGGCGGATCTTCCGGGCCGACCGGATCAGCCCGCGCACCCCGACCGGGCCGCGCTTCACCCCGCGCGAGCTGCCGGCGGACAGCGTCGCCGCGTTCGTCACGGCCAGGTTCCGGGGCGCGGACGGCACAACCAGTACGACCGGCTCAGGTGACTGGCCGTGCCGGGGCCAGGTGATCCTGGATCTCCCGGCCGTTGAGGTGGCTCCGTACGCCTACGGCGGCGTCGTCGAGGAGATCGGTCCACGCCGCTGCCGGCTGACTCTGGGCTCCTGGTCGTGGGTGGGTCTGGCGAGCGCCGTTGGCATGTTCGACGCCGGCATCGAGGTCGTCGGCCCGCCGGAGCTGGCCGCCGCATTCACGACCCTGGCCCGCCGGTACGCCACCGCCGGGCAGCAGCCTCCGAATGACGACCACATTCCGACCACCGCGCAGTAGCCGCGCCATGACGCCAGGTTGCCGCCGGCCGACATGATGGGTGAGGTAGCGGTCACTGTGGTCGCCACGGGCAGGCCGAGGGCGGGGTGGCGGATTTGTCAGGTTGGCACCGGTCCGGCAGCGGCCTGTACGTCCCGGTGAGCCGGTCCGGGGCCGCCGCACCGGGCGGCGACGGCAACGATCAGCCGGGGCGGTCCGGCACCGTCGCCAGCTGGGTCCAGGCGGTCGCCGCGATCACCGCCACCGTCGTCTCCACGGTGGCGCTGATCATCGCGGTCAGCGCGCTTCGCGACCAGCAGCAGGTCAACGGTCTCGCGCTGGACCGGTTCGAGCGGCGGTACGCCGAGCGGGTGTCGTGGTTGGCCACCCGGCGTGACCGGGGCACCGTCGTCGTCCAGAACCGCTCCCCGGTGCCCGCCCTGGACGTGACCCTGCGGATGTGCAGGTCATCGACGTGGAGGAGCGCGAGTTCAGCGGCTCGTACCAGCGGCGGATCGGCGTACAGATCTCGGATCTGCCGCCGTGCACGATGACCGAGGTGGACCTGACCGAGCCGGCGATGGCGGCGCGGATCGACCAGGCGTTAGTCGACCAGGCACTGCGCGACGCCGACACCTTCGCGCGGTACACCGGCGGGCACCGTCCGCCGGGCGACGGGGCGGTGCTGACCTACGCGGTCCGCTTCCACGACGGCATCGCGCTGTGGGAGCGCCAACGCTCCGGCCTGGTACGGCTACCGGACGCACTCGCCGAACACGACCTGACCATCGTCGCCACGACCCAGTCCACGCAACCGGTCGCCGACTGCGGCACCGACGGCTGACGTAATCGGTTGACCAAGCGTCGTACCTGGACCTGACGTTGATCGTCGGTCCTTGGCCGCAGCCGCCGTCACGCCCAGACGCGCTGCTCGTTGTGGGCCTCCTTGCGGCGCAGCGCGTCGTCGAGGTCGATGCCGTACCGGTTGGCGACCGCGCAGACGAAAATCAGGATGTCGGCGAGTTCTTCATCGACGGTGCCGACGATCGATGTGGCTTCGACCGAGAGCCGCTCGTGTTTGCGTACCGCCTTGAACAGCTCTCCGACCTCCTCCCCCAACAGCAGGCACTGGTCGACGGCGCTGCGGTCAGCGAATCCCCGTTCCTTCTCCATCTCGGAGACATACCGTTGCAGGTCCTGAAGCGTTGCGGCGCTGGGCAGCGGGAGCATTAGACAACCTCGTTCAGGTGTCGGGGCGCAGGGGACGCTAGCGGCCCTGGTAGGCGCCGGGTGGAGGACTTGGTGCTGGTCATACGATCTCTGCCGTCGTATCCCATCCGCAGGCCGGCGGCCACGCGTCGAGCCGTCCGTCGAACACCGGCCCGAATCGCCGGCGTGGCCCGGCCGCGAAACATGGTGCAGGACACTGCACGTTCGGGTGAGCTCCATTGCCAGATACCGACGACCTTGCCGGCGACGACGATCGTCGGCAGCGCTTCGCCGATCTGGTTGAACGCCGCACGTTCGGCCAGTGTGCCGAGATAGCGTGACCGGGTCTCAGCGTACGCTTTCAGGGCGACGTCCTCGTGAGCCAGAAAATGCGCCTCGTCTGACGGTTCCGCGTGATCGTCCCGGCTGAACTGCTCGAGACGATCACGGTAGATGTACAGGGTCGCGGTGGTCCACGGCGCATGTATAGCTACGAGGGATCTCCCACCGCCGTTCAGCGCTGCCAGAATCGCGCTACGGGACAGCCCGGCCCACCAGGCGACGTCGCGCAGCGACGCCGGCCCGTACCGGTCCAGGTACGCCTCGACGAGGCGCGCGGTGCCGGTCTGCCGGTCAAGGCTCAGGTCGAGGTCGGGGTGGGCGGTGGAGGTGAGCGCGAAGGTGCGCTGTTCGCGGTTCCAGCCGGCACTGCGGTTGCGGTACGTGACCAGCCCACGCTCCCAGGCCAGCTTCAACGCCAGGCGGACGGCGACAACCGGGGTGCCCCCACCACAGATGCGTTCCTCGATCGTTCGGTGCGGAAGGTGCCCCGCCTCGCTGAGCAGCGCTTCGATCGCTCCGGTGGTCCGGTGGATCATTCGGTCGGTGAGCCCAGCGTTGATCACCTGACGCAGGGCGTCACGTTCCCGGTAGTGCAACGTGGCGGCGTGGGCCGCAGCGGCGAGGTCGAGCGGCAAGGTGTGCAGGGTCTTGCGCATGCAGCGAATGGTGGTGACGGCCCGGTGGGTGCGCGGGTGCCACAGCCGCATCGCCACGTCCGGGCTGTGTGCGCGGGCCAGCACGGTGGCGTACGGTGACGGCAGCCGGGCTGCGTGCAGCCCTAGTGCGGCTTCGGCGATCTGCGGGACGTCTGTATAGCGTCGACTCGTGCCGAGCCCTTGTCGGTCCAACAACCATCGCCAGAGTCGGTCGGCCTCCGCCCCAGTGAGGCAGTGGCGGGCGGCGATGTCCGGTTCAGCCGCAGGCACGCGGGGACGCTAGCACGATGTCGTGCGTCCCGGGGGTCAGCCTTGCCGGCCCCAGTTCTCTTCCACGAAGTTTCTCAGCAGGTCATACGACTGCTGCGTCTGTGCCCACTGCTGCGCCGTGCCCCACCAGTGCCGGTTGTTGTGATGAATGTGAAACTTTGCCCAGTCGCCGTCCCAGTCCGCTTGCAGGTGGGTTCCCCGCAGGCCGTAGGCCGCCGCTTGGTCGTAGACCTGAGTGCCGGGCAGCGGCACGAACCGGAACAGCGATACCCGCGCCAACAATGGACGCAGTTCTGCGAGCAGGGAGATCGTCTCCTCGGTGGTCCTCCAGTCCTCACCGGGGTAGCCGTGGATGACGAAGACCTTGGCCGCGATTCCGGCATCTACAGTCGCGGCGACAGCTCGACGGATCTGGTCGCGGGTGGTGTTCTTCCGCATGGCTTTCAGCAGTGTCTCGCTGCCCGACTCCATACCGTACTTGATTTCGATGCAGCCGGACGCGGCCATCCGGGCCAGCAACGGCGAATCGATGGTGTCCACCCTCGATAGCGCCGACCAGCGCAGTCCCAGGTCGGCGATGTGGTCGCAGATCTCGCCGACCTTGTGCTTGTTAACGATGAAGTTGTCATCGACTATCGCGAAGCCCTGGATACCGTACGCCTCGATCAACTGGGTCAACTCGCGGCGGGCGCTGACCCCACTGCGGTACTGGATGCGGGTCTGCCCGGCGGCGCAGAACGAACACGGGAACGGGCAGCCACGGCTGAACATGACGTGCGCCATCCGCAGGTCGGTGCCGGCGAGCCGGTCGGCGAGGACCAGGTCGTCGCGGGCGAGAAGATGCCGCGCAGGCAGGGGCAGTTGGTCGATGTCGCGCAGCAGCGGCCGGTTCGGTTCCCGTCGGAGCTGGCTGCCGTCGTGCCAGAGCACGCCCGGAATGCCGTCGAATCGGCGGTCACCGGCCCGGTTGAGCAGTTCGAGTATGGTCTCTTCTGATTCGCCGACGGCGGCGACGTGTGCTTGAAAGTCGGTCATGCTGCTCTCGGGGTAGAAGTTGCAGTGCACGCCGCCGACCATCACGAGCGGGTCACCGTCGAAGCGAGCGCTGTGCCGGGCGGCCAGCATCATCCCGTACGTCGCGGACGAGGCCAGTGAGAAGCCGATCGCATCGCAGCCGGTCAGGTCCGGCGCGGTCTGCTCGGGGGTGACCTTGATGATGCGTACGGCGTGCCCGGCCTGTTCGATCACGGCCGCGAGGTAGAGCACCCCGAACGGCGGGAACTCCTTGCGACGCTCCCGGAACCGCGCCATGTCGTAGACCTCGGGGTAGAGCAGCGCGACCTGCATCACCGGTCTCCGGTCCGGTCGACAATCAGGCCGGCGAGTTGCCGGGTGACGGCGTCTGCGGTGTCGGTACCGATGTCGTAGGTCAGGACAGGATGTCCAGCCCGGCGCAACGCTTCCGCGGCGGCAACGAAGCCAGCCCGTTCGCGGCGGTTGGCTGCGGGGTCGGGGGTGTGGAAGCGGCTGTAGTGTCCCCGGGCCGCTGCCCGACGAGCACAGACCTCGGGGTCTCCACTCAGGATGACGGCGATGTCGGGAGCTGGCAGGTGGCGGTAGATCGCCCGCACCAGGTCGGGCGCGACACCGTCGAGCGGATCCAGCACGAGCGATGACGCGAGATAGCGGTCGCAGATCACGATCGCACCGTCGGCGACCGCCGGTCGCAGCACGGAACGCTCGTGGTGGTATCGGTCGGCCGCTACCAGTAGCGCGAGTTCCCATGCCCGGTAGGTGAAGGTGCCGGCGCGGGCGAGGGAGCCGATCTCCGAATCGGACGGGGTGCGGGTAAGCAGCACCCGCCTGCCTTGAGCGCGCAACTGTTCGTGGAGCAACCGCGCGGCGGTGGTCTTGCCGACTCCGCTCTGCCCGTCGATGGTGACGAGCAAACCCGATCCACCCACAAACCCAGGGTGATGTAGACAGAACTAGTTGTGAAGATGTATCGGGTCAAGCTCGCTGTCGTCTTTCAGCAGCGTCACACGTGGGTGACGACGTCGAAGTTGCCGGCACCGACCGTCGACTCCAGGGTCCGAATGATCGCGTGCGGGTCGTCGTACGGGCCGGAGATGTAGAGCGGTTTGCCGTCGCGGCCGAACTGGATCGGGGTGGGGGTGGCCGGGGCGCCGAGGTAGGGGGCCGTCGGGCCGAAGTCCGGGTGCGGTTCGAAACCCAGACCCCGGGCGTACGCGACCGACCCGTGTACCAGGTGCTGGGCCAGCTCCAGCGGCGCGACCAGCGGCGACACGTCCAGTGTGCTGAAGAACTCGCGTCGGAAGTCGTCGATGGAGCCGATGCTCATCGGCAGCGGGCCGATGGCGTTCTTGACGCCGAGGCAGTAGACGTCGATCAGAAAGCCGCAAACGGTAGCCCGGCTGGCGCGCTCCTGACGGGCGACGAGCACGTGCACCAGGCCGCTGGGGCCGACTTCGACACCGGCCTGCGGGTCGGTGGCCGCCCACTCGTCGGATGCTTCGGCCAGACCGAGGCCGACGCTCCAGCCGGGGTTGATCCAGCAGCCGAGCAGCGCCCGGTCGGCCGGGTCGGTGTGTGCCTGCTGGGCCGCCGCGATCTGGCGGACCAGCGGCGCGACGGCCGACGGCGCCATCCCGAGGGCCCTGGCGATCTGCTTGGGTGAGCTGCCCCGTTCCCGCAGCTCCCGGACACGGGCGAAAAGCTCCTGATCGGTCACCCGGGCAATCCTAAACTGACACGAACCGGGTTCCCTGCCGGAGCACGGCCAAGGCGGCAACCGGGTCGGCCAGTCGGGCGGCGAGGGTAGCCATTGCGAGCCGCGCCGGCAGGGCAGCGCTGAACTTGAGCCCTTCCAGGGCCTTCTCGTCGACGTCGGGCAGGCAGATCCGGTCGGTGGCGTCGGCGGTGAGGGAACGCCAGTCGGCGGGGGTCAGGTCGGCGCGCAGCCGGATCTGGCAGTCGTCGAAGCGCTGCACCGGGTCGACCACTTCGCTGAGGGTGGCGGCGAGGGTGGCGTTGGCCCGGTATCCGGCCCAGGTCCACCAGCGCAGGTCGCCGGAGCGGTCACGCAGGATGACGTTGCCGCCGGGGTGCACCAGCGAGGAGCGCTCGTCGCGTACGCGGTGCAGCCGGTCGACCGCGCGGCGGGTGAGCCGTACCGGTGGATCGGTGCCGAGCAGGACGTTACGCATGGCCCGGGTCAGTTCGTAGCCCAGCCCGGCGAGGCCGCCAGCCGTCCAACGGGCCTTCCCTCCGCCGTCGGCCGGTTCGACGAAGCAGCGCCGTCGCCGCCAGTCGATGTACGTGACCCGCCAACTCTGCCCGGTGAGCAATAGCCGGCGGTCACCCCGGACCTCCTCGGTGAGCAGGCTCGGGTCGATCCGGCCGAGCTCGGATTGTCCGTAGCGGACGGTGAACTCGGGTGGACCGGTGAAGACCGCGGTCATCGACATGAAGTGCCGGTGCCCGAACCGCTTTTCGGCTTCGGGGCCGATGAACAGCATGCC
Organism: Micromonospora sp. ABR4_055; assembly: GCF_056160425.1. Lineage (NCBI taxonomy): Bacteria > Bacillati > Actinomycetota > Actinomycetes > Micromonosporales > Micromonosporaceae > Micromonospora > Micromonospora sp. ABR4_055. The sequence continues at coordinate 38,263 of NZ_JBSWXD010000021.1, read as the reverse complement.
GCTGTCGGTGTCGAGGTATCCGCTGTCCACCAGGTGCCGCAGGATCGGCCGGGCGCTTTCGTCGAACGGTGTCAGCCCGTTCCACCAGGCGACGCACTCCTGGTCGCCGACCTGGCTCTGCTGCAGGCTCAGGGCGAGGATCTGCTGGGCGACGATGTGCCGGGGCTCAGGTGGCGGGACGACCGGCTCCACCCAGCCGCTACCCCACAGGGTCAGCAGGGCGGCTGCTTCGACCAGGGCGTCGCCGTCGCGGGCGAGGAACAGGCAGTTGCGGCTGGCGCCGGGGCGGCGTCCGGTCCGGCCGAGTCGCTGCAGAAACGAGGCGACGGTCGCCGGGGCGTCGATCTGGATCACCCGGTCCAGGTCTCCGACGTCGATACCGAGCTCCAGGGTGCTGGTGGAGACGATGACACAGTCCCGGGCCTCGGCGAACGCCTGTTCGGAGCGGCGCCGTTCGTCGACGGAGAGCGATGCGTGTGACAGGAATGTGGTGATGTCGCGTTGGCGCAGCAGTTGGCCGAGTTCTTCGACGGTCTGCCGGGATTCGCAGAAGACGAGCCGTTTCTCGCCCGCGTGCAGGGCGGCGATGACGGTTGCGGCGTTGGACAGCGAGCCGACGAAGTCAAGCTCGACGTCGCCGGGCGGTGCCCGGTCCGCGACGGCTGCCCCCGCGACCGGGGCGGAAGCGGCAGCCGGGGCGGAAGCGGTGTCGGGGGCGACGACCCGGCTCGGGCGGCTGGCCGCGCCGGAGCCCTGCAGCCAGGTCAGCAGGGCGTCCGGGTTGCCGACGGTGGCCGACAGCCCGATCCGTTGCAGCGGTCGGCCGATCAGGTGGGTGAGCCGTTCCAGGACGGCCAGCAGGTGCCAGCCACGGTCGTCGTCGGCGAAGGCGTGTACCTCGTCGACGACGACGGCCCGCAGGCCGGCGAAGAACGACCGGTGGTCGACGTTGGCGCTGACCAGCATCGCTTCCAGCGATTCCGGGGTGGTCAGCAGGATGTCGGGCCGGCCGGCGAGGATCGCCCGGCGGCGGGCGGGGGTGACGTCGCCGTGCCAGAGGGCGGCCCGGCGGCCGAGCCAGTCGGCGTAGCGTTCCAGCCGGGGCAGCAGGTTGTTCAGCAGTGCCTTCAACGGGCACAGGTAGAGCACCGAGGTGCCGGGCCAGCCGGCGTCGGTCATCTTCGACAGCAGCGGAAACATGGCGGCTTCGGTCTTGCCGCCGGCGGTGGGGGCCAGCAGCAGGGCGTCCGCACCGGCCAGGATAGGGCCGACCGCGGCCCGCTGCAGTGGTCGCAGGTCCCGCCAACCGAGGCTGTTGACCAGGTGGTACGTCAGGACCGGGTGCAGCTCGCCGGTGTCGGTCACGGCAGGTCCAACGGGACCTCGCCGGCGCTGGCGGCGTTGCGTTCGACCGGGGTCAGCTCGTCGGAGCGCACCGTCAGCTGGTAGTGCTGGCGCGGGTCCCAGTCGGTGAACTGGTCGGCCCGGTCGAGCACGTCGGCGACCAGCTTCTTCAGGTAGATCCGGGGGGCCACCCCGACGGTGCCGCCGAGTCTGCCGGTGACCGCGTCGGCCAGCTCGGTCAGGTACGCGTCGTCGACCCGGTCGGCGAGCCGGTCGCTGCCGTAGATGTGGCGGACCCGTACGCCGAGCTCGACGAGCGCCGGCACGGTGAAACCGGGCAGCCGCAGCTGCACCGCGCGCGGGTTGTCCCAGCGGGGGTCGCCGCCGAAGTCGGTGGCGAGGCGTTGGGCCAGCGGGGCGAGCCGCTGCACCCCCTGCGGCCCGTCGTAGAAGGCGGGGGTACCGGTGATCACCAGGAACAGGCCGGGAAACCGTCCGGCGTGGACGTCGTCGACGAGTTGGCGCAGCGCGTTGAGGGCCTTGTCCCGGGAGTCGGAGCGGACCCGTTGCAGGGTTTCGACCTCGTCGAGGACGAGCAGCAGACCGGGGTGGCCGCTGTCGCGCAGCACGGTGAGCAGGCCACGCAGGAAGCTCAGCGCGGCGAAGTGGTCCAGGTCGCCTTTGACTCCGGCGGCCCGGCGCGCGGCGGCGGCGACGTGCGGCTGCCCGGCGAGCCAGGCGGCGAGCCCGTCGGCGGTGGGCTGGTCGCCGACGGCGGTGGCGGTGCGGTAGCCGCGCAGCGCGGCGGCGAACCCGGGGGTGCTGCGGGAGATTTCGGCGAGGCGGCGTTCCAGCAGGTCGCTGACGGCCCGGTCGAGCCCGTCGCGGTCCGATTCACTGACGGTGCCCGACGCGAGTACGTCCTCCTCCAGCGCGAAGATCCAGCCGTCGAGGACGGGACGTAGCGCGCTGGCGGCGAACTGTTCGGTGTTGAGGTGCTCGACGAGCCGGCGGTAGACGGTCTCCATCCGGTGCAGCGGGGTTTCCAGCTCGGAGATCTGCACTTCGGCGGCGGCGAAACTGCGCCGTTTGGCCCGTTCGGCCAGCCAGCGGGCGAAGAACGTCTTGCCGGCACCGTACTCGCCACGGACGGCTTTGAAGACGCTGCCGCCACCGGCGACCCGGTCGAGGTCGTCGTCGATGGCGGCGGCGAACCGGTCCAGCCCGACCGCGAGCGCATCGAGGCCGTTGGCGGGCACGGCACCGCGCCGCAGCGCGTCGATGATGTCGCGGCGGCGACGCGGGGAGATCTCCGGTGGGCTGCCCGGCGGGGTCGGCACGGTCACGACGACTCGCCGAGGTCGAACTGCTCGACCAGCAGCGGCCTGTCGAGCACGACGGTCTGCCCGTCGGCGTCGATGGTCAGCACCGGGTATCCCTCGACCTGCAGCAGCCGACGCAACGCGGTCACCGTGCCCTGGATCCGGTGCGCGGGCACCCCGGCCTGCGCGGCGAGGGTTTCCAGCCCGGCCCGGCCGCTGCCGGCCAGCAGCACCCGGAGCAGGGCGGCGACCCGGTCGTCGTCGAGCGGGGTACGCGGGTTGCGGCGCTGGGCGTACCGCTCGCTGGTGAGGAGCCGGTCGATCAGCGCCCGGTCCGCGTCGGCCGGGGTGGCTGCCGGCGGCGCGGCCGTCGTCGGCTGCTGCGGATCGGCGGGTACGTCGAACAGCTGCTCGGTCTGGACCGGCTTCGCCGACTGGCCGCCCTTGCCGGCCCGCCTGCCGCCCGTACCGGATCGGCCGCCGCCGGTGCCGGGCTGTGCTGTCGACGACACCGGTTCCCGCCACCAGTCAGGGCTGGCGACCGGAGCGGGCTGCCAGTCGGGCACCGACTCTTCGTTGCCGGCGGTGAACATCAGCAGCGGGATGACGGCTTCGGCCGGGGCGGCGCCGCCGTGGTAGCCGGCCTTGCGGGGGCCGTAGCGCAACTCCTCCCGCCACGGCAGCACGATGGTGCCGCCGCCGAGCAGCACCCGCCGCCCGGTGACCAGGAACTCGCCGTCACCGAGCCGGTCACTGGCGCTGTCGCCGCTGCTGTCGGTGGTGCTGCTGGTGACCGGTCGCCACCGGTTGTGCTGCCCGTCGCCGCCGGGCAGGGTGACCGCCTCGGGCCCCCGGTCGACGACGTGCCCGTGGTCGGAGACGATCACCACTACCCGGTGCCGGGCGACGGCGAGCAGGTCCCGTACGGCCGGGACGGTGTCCTGGCCCCAGACGGTGCTGCCGGGCTCGCCGTAGCCGAGGGAGTCGTCGATGGTGTTGACGACGGCGGCCAGCACCGGCACGGTCGGGTCGTCGATTGCGGCCCGCACCTCGGGGTCGATGGCGGCACCCGCCCCGGCCCGCAGGGACCTCTTGTGCAGCAGCCGACCGCCGGTGAACCGCCCTTCGAACGCGGTCTGCTCGGTCTGCCGGTCGCCGACGGCGAGTCGGCCGCTGAGCAGGCTGCACCGGCTGGCCTCGGTCACCGTGGGCAGCGCGGCGAGGACACCGGCCCGGGGGCCGCCGGCCTGGGTCAGCTCGATCCAGCTGCCGTCGCGGCTGAGCGATTCGGCGAGTTCGGTGGCGGCGGCGACACCCATGCCGTCCATGACCAGCAGCAGCGCCTGACGTCCGGCGTCGAGGATCGGGGCGACGACCCGGTCCAGGACGTCTTCGACGCGCAGCATCCGGCCGGGTTCGGCGTCGGCGCGGGTGGCTTCGGCGAGCAGGCCGGCGAACTGTTCGTCGTGGCGGGCGCGGCGGGCGTCGACGGCCCGGTGCAGCGCCTGGTACGCCTCGGCGACCTCGGGGTCGACGTCGCCGGCGAAGACGTCGAGCCGGGCCCGGTCCACCCAGCCGTCGACGGTGACCTGCCGTTGCAGGGCTGCGTACAGGGTCCGGGGTGGCTGGCCGGCCGGTCGGCTGAGCCAGCGCAGCAGACGCAGGGCCATGTGGGCGGTGGTCCGCCTGCCCTGGTCGGCGGCCCGGTGTTCGGTGAGCCGTTTGAACGCGGCTTCTGCTCGACTGAGCCCGGCCGTGGTGACGGTGCCGGCGGCGGGTGCGCCGGGTGGCGGCAGGGCGGCGTGGACGGCTGCCGCGAAGGCACGCAGCCGCCAGGTGACGCCAGCGGGCAGCAGGCTGGACGCCGCCAACTGGCTGGTCAGCTCGATGTCGGCGGCGATGGCCTCGGCCCGGCGGACCAGTCGCAGCCCCTGCTGGCGGGCCAGCTCGTCGTCGGAGTCGAGGGCTCGGGCCACCCAGGCGTCGGCGGCATCGTGCAGCGCCGCGGCCTGCACGGGGGTCATCCGCAGGGTGCCGAAGCGGGGTTCGAGCCGGGTCCGGGCGACGGCGACCTCGACGCCGGCCGGTCGGCTGGCCGCCGCGCCGGCTGGCCCGCCGGCTGGCCCGCCGGCTGGCGTGGGCCAGAGCACCTCGGCGAGCAGTCCGATGGGGATGACGTCGACGCCGTGGCCGGCGCGGACCGCCGCCATCACCGGCTCGGCGATCGGCCCGGCGACGTCACGGAGATAGGCGGTGATGCCGTCGGCGACATCGGCGGCGACCCTGTCGGTGAACCGCTGCTGCGCCTGCGCGTCGGTGGTCCACTGCAGCAGCCCGGAGGCGTCGAGCTGGTCACGGTCGATGCCGAGCAGTTCGGCGGTGAGGCAGCGCAGCGCGTGGTCGCGGGTGAGGATCGTGCCGGGCGGGGTGGGCCAGCCGTCGACGGGGGCGTGGTCAGCGAGCGCGGCGGGCAGCCAGCGGCGGTCGGTCGGCAGGCTCGGGTCGAGTCGCACGCCGCCGAACATCTGCCGGACGAGTTCCCAGGCGTTGACGCTGCGGACGGACTGCCGGCTGAGGTGGGCGAGCAGCCCGTCACCGAGGACGGCGTCGGGCAGGTCGGTGAGCAGCACCAGCTTCTCGTCGGCGGCCCGGTCGTGCAGGGCGGCTCGGGCGGCGAGCGGCGTCGGGCAGGCGACGACCCGCAGCCGGACGCCGCCAAGGATGATCACCGGGTCGCTGCCCCAGACCGGTGCGGCGCGCAGCGCGATGGCGTCGGCGCCGTCGCCCTCCTTCAGCCAGGCATCGACTTTGCGGCGTACGGCGTCGGGCCGGACGATGTCCGGCCGGCCCGGTGGAGTCGTGGTCGGCTGGGTAGGTACTGCGGTCACTCGGTCTCCCAGGTGATCCGGACCCGTCTGCCCTGGGCGAGCTCGCCGCCGATCTCGTCGGTGAGTTCCTTGAGGCCGGCCTCGTCGACGATGGTCCGCTGGCGCGGCGGCTTCACACCGGGCACGGCAGGCGAGCCGCCGCCGGTGTGGTCGTAGCCCATGGCCCGCGTACCGCTGGGGTCGGCGACGGTGACCGTGGCACCCCCGCCGGGCAGCTGCGGGTTCGGCCTTGGATCCAGATTCGGAGCCGGGTCCGGTGTCGGCGGTGTCGGGGTGGGGCGGCGTTCGGCGAGCAGTGCGGCTGCCGCGCCGAACACGGCGTGCAGCTCGCCGACCAGGTCGAGGGCGTGCTGGTGGTGGCCGGCGGCGGTGTGCAGCCGGTCGACCAGGGCGCGGGCCCGCTGGTCGTCGGCGGCCATCGAGGCGATGGCGGTCAGCACCGACCATTGGAGGTCCCGCAGGGCGCGGACCAGCGTCGGCGCGCTGGCGATCGCCGTTCCGGCGGTCGCGTCGTCGATGTCGCCGAGGTCGGCGCCGGCGAGTTGGGCGATCAGGACGACGTCGTCGCGTTCGTGGCGCAGGTCGGTGAGCAGCCGGGCGAGGCGGCGGGTGACGCCGATCCGACCGGTGTCGGCGGCGGGGTCGAGGCCGAGGGTGCCGGCGTGCGCGGTGAGCTGGTCGAGCAGGTCGCTGACGGCCGGTCCATGTTCGGTGGCGGCTTTCCGGACCTGGGCCGCCGCCTTGGCGAGGTTTGCTGGGATGAGCCAGGCCGGCAGCACCTGGCCGAACAGGTGCTGGGCGCGTTCGATTGCCTGTTGCCAGTCGGTGTCGCTCGGCATCGGCGGGAACTTCAGTTCGTGGGCGTCGGTGACGGCGTCGACCCGGTCGACGGTGACTTGGCCTTCGTTGAGGTACCAGGCGAGCTGGTGGTCGAGGGCGAAGACGCAGAGGATCAGGTTCTGCAGGCTGCGGTCGAAGCCTCGGGGCTCCGGCTGGTCGAGGTAGCCGCGCAGTCGGTGCACCGGGAAGCTGTCCCGGTGGCCGTCGGCGGCGGCCCGCTGCAGCAGGTGCCGGGTCCAGTAGCTGGTGCTGGTGGTGAGCACGTAGCGGTGGTCGGCCAGCTCACCGAGTTGCAGGTTGTTGCAGATCCGCCGCAGGGTCCGCTGGTCGGTGGCCGGGACGGTGGCGCCCCGGGTGGGGTCGGCGACGGCCTGCCGGGCGTAGAGGAGGACCTTGGCCAGCTCGGCGCTGGTCGGCGGTTTCTCGTCCTCGGGCAGCGCCGGCCGGCCCGGGTAGGTCAGGGTCAGCAGCTGGCCGGTGAGGTTGTGGAACGCCTGGGCCAGGGTGCCGCCGCGCGGGTCGCCGAGTTCGCCGGCGACGGCGTCGTCGAGGGTGTGCAGCACCCCGACGCTGTCCTCGACGACGTCGCCGGGCTGCGGGGCGGCGACGCCGTACGCCTGTTTGAGGGCGTTGGTGACGGTGCCGCGCAGCTGGGTCTGCCGCTGCTGGAGGTAGACGCGGCCCTGCTGGCGTTCGCTCACCGACCAGTCGCGGACGGCGTCGTTGTACCGTTCGCCGGTGCCGCCCAGCAGGTAGTTGATTTTCGACAGTTGGGCGAGGTGACCCATCATCTGGTCGCTGAGGTAGAGCGGCAGCCAGAAGACGCTGCGTTCGCCGCGCCGCAGGGCTTCGATCCGGGCCCGGTCGTCGCTGCGCGGGCGGCCCTGCGGGTCGAACGGGTAGTCGATGACGATCCGCCAGGCGTCGCCGGTGGGCAGCAGCGCGGCGACGGGCATGCTGTCGGCGTCGCGTACGTTGCCGAACTTGACCTGGACGGTGTGTCGCCGGCCGCGCCACTCGCGGGGGTGTTGCAGCTCGCCGAGCTGCCCGGTGGCGCCGGTCAGCCCGATCTCGGTGCTGACCAGCTCGCGCAGCAACTGCTGCAACGCGCCGCCGGTGGTCGCCTCTTCGGGCCGGACCAGGTCGAGCAGTTTGTCGTAGTCGACGGTGTGCAGCTCGATGGTGACGACCGGGTCGGCGCCGTCGGTGAGGTGCAGCTCGCCGGCTTCGTTGGCGACCTTGTTGAGCCGGTTGAGCACGATCTGGTGTTCGTAGCCGGGGATCGGCGAGGTGATGGTGCCGAAGTTGAGCGCGTGCAGTTTGCCGGCGGTGAGGTTGTGCAGGGCGGGCACCTCGGGTACGAGTGCTCCGAGCAGCACCGTCTTGATCAGCTTGTCGTCGAGCTCGAACTGGGTGTTGCCGACGGCGTCAGCTTCGGTGATGCCGTTGAGGCGCAGCAGCAGCGGGCGCAGCTTCTTGCCGTACAGCTCGCGGGCGGCCTGGAAGCGCTGTTTGAGTTCGACCCGGTCGGGCAGTTCGCCGCGCAGCACCAGCGGCTCGAACAGCGCGGCGACGCCGATCAGGTCGTTGATCCGCAGGGTGTCGCGGCGTTCGACGAGCAGCTCGGTCATCACCTTGATCGCGGTCCGTTCCCGCTGCAAGGCTTGGGAAAGGGCGACGAGGGTGGCGACCAGGGCCGGGGAGAACGGGTAGAGCTTGCGGAAGGCGGTGGCGTCGGAGCCGATGCCGGCGTCGCCGTACTGCGCGCCGAGCAGCAGGATGTCCCAGACCTGCCGGTTGCCGCGGACGACGGCGAAGGCCCGGTCGATTTCGGCCTTCGCTTCGTCGGTGAGCGGCTTGAGCAGCCGTTTCTCGGTGATCTCCGGCAGGTTGGTGTCGGCGAGCGGGATCTCGCCGAGCCGGCCCTGGACGCTGCGCAGGACCAACGCGAGGGCTTCGCGTTCGGTGCCGCCGACCTGCGGGCCGAGGAAGTCCTCCAGGTTGCGTTGCCGGGCGACGAAGGAGATCAGCGGGATCGGTCGGTCGGCGTCGGCCGATTCGACCAGCTTGTTGAGCTTGGCGCCTTCGGTGTTGACGAAGACGTGGTCGCTCATCTTGGTGGACAGCCACAGGATCATCTCGTCGAGGAAGAGGACGATCCCGTCGTAGCCGAGGTCGCTGGCGTGCCGGGTGATGACGGCGAGTCCGGTGTCGAGGTCGAGGTATTCGCCGCTGCGTACCGCGTTGGTGAAGAACGCGGTGGTCAGGGCCGTGACGAGCCGGTCGCGGTCGGCGGTGCCCGGCGGCTCGGCGGCGGCCGCCGCGTACCGGTCTGCGGTCCAACCCTGTCGCTGGCTGTGCAGCACGGCCAGGCCGGGGGTTCCGTCGTCCGAGCTGACGGCGGAGGCGGATCCGACGGCGCTGCCTGCGCCGCTGCTGGCCGACCCGGCGGCGACGCCGGGGTCGGCGTCACTGAGCGCGGCGAAGAACGCCTCGTCGCCCATCCGGGCGCGCAGCCGGGCCGCGTCGGTCAGCAGCGCGTCGGACCGGTGTACGGCGGGCGTCGGCGCGTCGGGGTGCAGGGCGGTGATCTGGTTGAGGTAGCCCTCCAGCACGGCCTGTTCGACCGAGCGGGCGTCGAGCATGTGGAAGGTGAGGGTGAGCAGCCGCCGCCCGGTGAGCCACTTGTCGGCGGCGGTCACCTGCTCGCCGAGGTTGCGCAGCGCGCGGGCCTCGGGGTTGCCGTGCAGGATCTCCCGCAGTACGGCCATGAAGTGTGACTTGCCGGAGCCGAAGGAGCCGTGCAGGAAGGTGGCCTGGGACCGGCCGGTGGTGACGGCGTGCTCGACCTTGGCGAGTGCCTTGGTAAAGCTGTCCCGGAGCTGGTCGGTGACGACGTAGTTGGCCAGATCGGCACCGGCGGCGGCGCGTACGACGAAGTCGGAGTCACCCACCGAGGTCGGGATGTTGATCAGATCCCGCAGCAGTGTCATCCCGCTCCCCTCCACCCGGTTGAGCACGTGTGAAGCCGTGACCGCCTCAGCCCGTCGATCCTAGGCGGCAAGCGCCGGCAAGCCCAGACACGTCGCCCACAGTTCGCCTCGTCCCGTAATGAAGCGCACGCGCCATACCTGGTAGCGCGGCGAAGATCGTGCAATCAGTTCGATGTAGGCAAACTCCCACTACATCCACGTTCATCAACGCCGCTAAGATTGAACACGATATTGACGTTGCGGTATCATCACCGTACGCACACCCCCGACAACCAAGAGTTGATCAAAAAAGTCAGATAGCCGACAGATGTGACCCCGCGAGCAAAGATCAACACTATCCGCACATCAATCACCACCAGCAGTTACCCATGATCATCAGTCAGATAACAGAGAGATGCGAAGAAGAGCCCAACAGCCCAGCTTGCCCGATTAGCTGTTTTTGCACGTCAAACTCAACAACACGAAAGCTCTTATGATCCTCAGTCATGCGGGAGAGCAACAAAGACGATCATGATGAGGTCAGCGAACACCCACAGAAGCAGATAGACGACCTCGAAAAAGAAAAACTACGGCTGCAAATCGATCGAGCAAACCTGCGAGCTGAACGGGCCGAGCAGGCACTCAAGCAGCTGAGGGAAGATAGCAGAAAGGGCCACAAGTTCCAGATTACTCAAGGGATTGTCGACGGCACGCGGTGGATCGCGGTCATCGCCGTAGCATGGATTCCACTTCAAGCGGTGCAGCCTATCGCCGCCGCCTTCGCCGGCGAGACAACAGCCGTGAATGCCGACATAAGAGTAAGCATAGCAGTTGCCTACTCCGTTGCATCCACCACCATCCTTGGCGTGACAGCAAATCAGAGTCGCCTGAGGAAGAAGAAGATCAAGCAACAGAGAGAGCGCCTTGACAAACTAGAGAAGGAGCTGGAGAGCGCGAATATCCGACAGAAAGAGGAAGAAAATGCACATTGACTCGCTGGCATTCTTCATAATGCTGATCTCTGCAGCCCTGTCACCATTCCTGCTAATTTATCAGCTTACCCGCCTAGCGCACAGCCAATTTCGCAACGAGCTGTGGCTGATTCGAGACGGACTGGTCGACGACCTACGAACCGGGAGGATTCAACGCAGCCCCGCCGCGGAGCGCCTTCTCAAACTAGTGAAGACCCATATCAGCGTCGCCGGGCGACACACTTTGACCGATGCGTTGATCGCACTCGCCATCTTCAAACCTGCCAACAGCACCCCGATTGCGGACCAGATCCTAGGCGACGTGCCACCACGCGACCGTCCGATACTAGCCGAGTATCTACGGCGGCTGCAGGACGCGAGCCTGAGACACATCAGCCGCGCTTCTGCGGCCAGTTGGCTGATGGCGGTGTCCTTCAAAGCACTCCGCCGGGCCGAGCGCACCTCCGGCAAACGGGAACGGGCCGAGAAGCACAGCATGCAGACGATCCGCGAGGATCTGGATCACGTCGAGGTACAGCTCATGCCACGGCTGATGCCATCACGGAGCGCCCGGAAAAGCAGAAGAAACCGGTCGGAGATGCCGACCCTCGTCGGCTGATTGTCACGGCAGCAGCTGCGCCAGGTCGTGCTGGTCGAGCAGGTTGCGCATGGGGAGGAAGAGTGGATCAGGCATCGTGGGCGGGGCGATCCAGCGGAGGTCGACGAACTTATCCGGCTCGCGGACCTGTGGACTGCCCCGTAGGCGGTCACTGATCATCCAGATCGTCACGTAGTGCCGGGCGGCGTCGAACACGTCGTTGGTTACCGCTCCGAAGCGTACGTTGGTGATCTCGACGCCGGTTTCCTCCTCGACCTCCCGCCGCGCGGTCTGCTCGAAGCTCTCCCCGTGTTCGAGGTGGCCGCCGGGCAGCGACCAGGTGCCGGCCCCGTGGGCACCTTTGCGGAAGCCCATCAGGAAGCGACCTTCGCTGAGCACGAATGCCGCCACCCCGACCCGCGGTTGCTGCACGCCCACCACCTAAACGCCCAGCAACCCGAGCCGTCAACATCGTCAGGCAGAGGCTACCTCGGGTGGTCTGTAGTGAGGGTGTGGGTGCCGTCGGGGTGGAGGCGGACAGTGACAGGTTCGCCGGGCCGGGTGGCGGCGTGGCGGCGTACCTGGGTGGTGTGGGTTGTGGTGTCGGGGAGGGTGCCGGCCGCTGCGGGCTGTTGCGGCACGGAGATCGGCGTTTCCGGGTCGGTGGGGATGGTGGCGCGCAGTGCGCCGTGCAGGTAGCGGTAGCAGAGCGCGGCCGCTTCGGGCAGGGCGGCGCTGGTGGGGACCGGGTCGACGGCCAGCGGGGTGGCCGGGTCGACGACCCGGACCGACCAGCTGTGGCCCTGGGACAGTTCGGGTCGGCCGATGGTGTTGCGGTGGTCGATGACGGTGATGTCCAGGGCGAGGCCGAGGCCGCGGATCAGGGCGGCGAGTTCGTCGAGGGTGGGGCCGGGCCAGCCGGTGGCCAGGACCATGACGCGGGCGCCGTCGTAGGTGGCGCCGACTTCACCGAGGTACGCGTGGAGCGGGTCGCCGCCGGTGTGGGGGACCTGGCTGACACCGTTGCGCAGGTGCTGGTCGGTGACGTGTTCGCCGTCGATGTCGGTCAGGTCGGTCGGCTGCACGCCGAACTGCGCGGCGAGCGAGCCGATCTGGTAGTGCTCGTCGAGCTGCCACACGGTGGTGCCGGACGGCCGGTCGGTGAGCACCAGGGTGGGCGGTTGCGGGCCGACGGCGGCTTCCGGGTCGCCGGTCGGTTCGATGTCGGGTCGCCAGTTGCGGTGCACGGTCCGGCCACGCAGGTCGGTGACGGTGAGCACCGCGCCGCGCCGCACCTGGCGGGTGCCGTAACAGTCCAGGCAGTACGGCGGGTCCGGCCGGTCGGCGCACCGGCCGCAGGGGTGGGCGGGGATCGCCTCGCCCCAGTGTTTCGGTGCCGGCGGTTCCCAGCCGCGCACGAATGTGCCGGGGGTGTCGGCGGGTCGCAGGCTGGTGTGCCACCAGTGCCGGTTACGCCAGATGGCCTGCGCGCCGCCGTGCTGTTCGGCATCACTGATCATGCGGCGTTCGACCTGGTCGAGGTCGTGGCCGCCGGGGTGACCGTCCAACCCGACCGGTATCGCACGCCCGGTGAGGGCGGCGTCGGTGAGGTAGTGGGCGGGCAGCAGCGGGTTGGCAACGGTCAGGCCAATCACCGCCCGTTCGGCGGGGATGGTGGCGAGCGCGGTCGGCAGGTCGGCGATCCACCGGTGCTGGTAGTCGGGCACCGTACCGCCGGCATGCTCGAACCGGACGTCCCAGCTCAGCCCACGCCCGATGGAGCTGGGCCGGACTTCGAGGACCAGGTCGACGTGCAACTGGTCGGCGAGCGCACACAACCGGCCGAGCAGCCGGGCCGGGTCGCCGGGTGGCGGCGGCTCGACGCTGCGGCCGATCAGCACCAGCCACGGCGTCACCAGCCGGTTGGTGAGCGCGACGGCTTCCCACCGCAGCCGGTCGGACTGCGGGATGCCGGGCTGCCACTGCCGGGGCAGCGTCAACCCGGACGACGGCAGCCGACCGGGTTCGTCGGGGAAGTCGGGGTCACGCAGCGTCGCGGCGGCCACCCCGGCGCGGGCGGCGAGGTCGGTGACGATCGGCGCGTACGGCAACCACCACGTCCCACCCGGAGTCGGGATCGGCGTGAACGAGCCCGGAACGAGGCTGGTCGAGGCGACCTGCCCGGTGTCGAGGTTCGCGACGGTGAACACGCGTTGCGCCCGCCGGCGGTCCGCGCCGACGCCGACGATGTGCAGCGAGCCGGCCGGCACCTTGTTGACGCCGTTCACGCCGCCACCCCCGCCCCGAACCGGTGCGACTGCTCGAACTGCTCCGACTGCCAGTCCCGCAACGCCTGCTTGAGCCGGGCGTTCTCCTCCTGGGTGGAGCCAAGTTCGGCGCGCAGCGCGGTCAACTCGTCGGCGACCAGGTGCAGAAACGCCCGCACCTCGACCGGGTCGCAGCCACGCCGCACACGGTCGCCGAACGTGCGGTCGCGGACCAGTCCGGGGCTGATCGACGGCCGCACCGGCCTGCCGTACAAGTGACCGGCAGCGTTCGGGGCGGGCCGCACCGGCGGACGCGGCCCGGCCGCAGCGCCGGTCGGGCGCCGATTGTGGCGCGCGATCTCGGCGAGCAACCGCCGGTTACGCCGACTCCGCACCGGCCGCCGGCGGAACAGGTCAAGGAATCTACGCACAGCAGGGACCACCTTTCAAACAGTCGAAAACCTTCAGAGGTACGGGTAGAGGGCGCGCGGCTCACGTAGCGCTGCCGCTGCCCTGGTCAGCGGTGCCGGCGCGGGCGGGGTGCCCAACGGAGACCGTCACGCTGGACGAAGATCTCCCGACGCTCACGGGCCTCACCGTCCGGCGCCAACACATAGCCGGCCAACCAGACCCAGCCCTCGTACGTCAGCTTCGTGTCCACCGTCGTCACCCGGAACCGGAAACCCCGCCCGGCCGCGAACTGCACACTCGCCCCGCCATCGATGATCAACTCGTCACCGGGGCGGGGATCAGCCGGTGACCGGTCGGCCGGCACGCTATCGATCAGCGGCGGGCACCGTCGTCCGACCGCAGTCGGGACACCACCGCGACTTGACCTTGAAACTGAACAACCCGACGAAGAACCCGAGCAGGATTCCGGAAGTCAGGGCACCAAGCGCCACCATGATCAACCCTTCTGATTGGGCTGGGGACGACCGGGCGGGCCGTTACCGCAGCCTGCCCGATCACCTGGGATTTCAGCGATACGCAGCGGGAAACGATCATGAACTCGCCGTTCCCCGCTACTCAGCAGCCGGCCAGTTGATCAACCGTCCACCTTCGATGCACCGCCTACGTTGGCACCAATAATGTGATCTTGCAACTCCCATCGGCTCATAGATTCCTTTGCTCGGGACTCGCCAAACTCAGAACCGTGCTGCACACTGTCCTCTATGGCAGGAATCCCGAGCGTTCAGCGCCGTCGACTCGCAGCAGAGCTCCGCGCACGTCGCGAAGCCGCCGATCTGACCATCGACCAGGTCATCCAGAAGGTGAAGGTCGGCAAGTCGACGCTGTCGCGCGTCGAGAATGCGCAGGTGTCGGTGGCACCAAGGACCGTCACGAACCTGCTCCGGCTCTACGGTGTGTCAGACGAGGACGTCGAGGCGCTGACTCAGCTCGCCCGCGAGGCCCAGCAGTACAACTGGTGGCACGACTACTCCAACGCCATGGCACACGAACTCGCCGAGTACGTGGCGTTCGAGGACGAGGCGATCCAGCTTCGCGCCTACAACGTTCAGCTCGTCAACGGCTTGCTCCAGACCACGGACTACGCACGCGCCATCATCAGCGCCGAGTTCCCGGACGGCCCACCAGGGAAGATCGAGGAGCGGGTCGAGGTACGTATCGTTCGCCAGAAGATCCTGGACCGGCCGAACCCGCCCCGGATGTGGTTCGTCCTCGACGAGGCAGTCCTGCACCGGCCGGTCGGAGGCCCGCAGGTGATGGCAGCCCAGATGGAGCACCTGGCCACAATCGCGCAGCGGCCGTCGACCACCGTCCAAGTGCTGCCGTTTCGCCAGGGTGCCCACATGGGCATGGGCGTCTCCTTCACGATGCTCGACTTCAGCAACCATCCGACGGTCGTCTACCAGGAGAATCTGAGTGGCGCTCTGTACCTGGACAAGGACTACCATGTGGAGACGCACGGGCTGGCCTTCGACCACCTCCGTGCGACCGCGCTCTCACCCGCCGACTCGCTGGCCTTCCTGCGGATGAGGGCGGAGGCGATGCTGGCGCAGGGAGCAAGGGAGAGCCCCGAATGACCACCCCCCGTGGCCTGGATCAGGCGATCTGGCGCAAGAGCACCCGCAGCAACGGGCAGGGCATGTGCGTAGAGGTCGCCACCAACGTCCCCGCCACAGTCCTCGTACGCGACAGCAAGGACCCCGCCGGCCCGGCACTCACCTTCTCCCCCGCCGGCTGGACGTCCTTCCTCTCCACCCTCACCCCCGACGCTCCTCACTGACCCGAGACAGAGAGCTGTCTCCATTCTGAGAGCAGACGACTGGAGTGCGGCATTCAGCGGGTGGAGGTTCCGGCCCTCCACCGTTTAGGCGATGTCTGCCCTGAGCGCAAGCGACGTACCCTCGATCGTCTGTGGACTGTATGCCTGGCCTGGTCGTCGGCCGAAGCTCACCGCCGCCTGCCGCCCGGCAGTGCCATCATGACCCAGTCATCCCAGTCGAATGGAGGCCCTCGATGAGCACTGTCGCTGACTCGCTCGCCGACGGCGCAACCCCGATGAGTGCATACGAAGAGCAGGTGTGGGACAGGCTCAACGAGCACTGGCAGCGCCGCAACAACCGCCGTGGTTTACCGAACTGGGCGAGCACTGCACTCGATCGCTCCGGCGAGGTCGCGCGAAACGCCGCGAGCCGGGCCACCAGGGCTGTGCCAGAGACGATCAAGGAACCAGTGCGCCGCGGAGGCGACGCGGTCGCCAGCATGGCCCTGCGACCGGCGGCCGAGGCTGCGGCAGCGCTGCTGGAGTTGGTCAACGCCTGGGCCTTGGAGCTAAACGACCCGAAGGGTGTCGAGAAGATCGCCCGCAAGCGTGGCATCGAACTCGACAGTTTCACTGAGCTGCGGCAGCAGGACCTCAAGGTGTGTGACCGGCTGCTGACCCGCAACACACTGAGGTGGCGTTCCGCCGGCGCGGTCGAAGGTGGTGCGATGGGCTTGCTGGCCCTGGTCCCCGTGGCAGGGATCCCCGCCGCAATTACTGCCGACATCCTCGTCATCCAGGTCCTGAGCACCTCGATCGCGTCGCGCATCGCGTACTCCTACGGCTACGACGCCAAAGACCCCTCGGAGCAAGCTTTCATCGAACGTCTGGTGCACCGGTCCTTCATGGCACAGGCAGCCAAGGTTGGGCCGCTGCGCGACACCGCACGAGCGGCCAGCGCTCTGAAGGGACGCGTAAGATTCTCCGCCAAGCTCCGTGCGGACCATCGCCTCGTGGTCGCCCTTGAGAAGTTGCTGCAGCACTTGGGTCCGGCTGGTGCCAGGGTTCCAGTTCAAAACGTCGCCAAAGCCGTGCCCATCGTGGGCGTCCTCATCGGTGCAGGGGTGAATTCCACAGTCCTCGGCAACGTGGCCGCCGATGCCCAGCGATACTGCCAGACCCGGTTCCTGTGCGACAAGTATGGACTGCCGATGCCGGCCGCACTGGCCACCTATCAGACCGAGCCCGACGCCATGTAAACCGTAGATAGCCCTCGAAATCGGCGAGATAACAGGAATCTAAGCACGTCTGCAGAACTACGCGACCCGGTCCGATCAGCAGCTCAGCACCGGCATCAGAGTCGACTAGCCGTTTCGACAGCGCTGGCGAGAATGGCATCAATCTCGTCCCCGCTCGCCCGACCTTCACCGAGCACGTGCATGATGGTAAGGCTCTGAATCTTGCCTGCCATCTCAGGATCGAAGTCGGACTCGACATCGGGGTCGAGTGCCGCCTTCACCAGGCGTTCCGCAGCGTTGGCGTCGATCTCGCGCGGATCCACTGGAGCAGCCGCGCGCAGCTCAGCAACGAACTGCACGATGTCGGCTTCGCTGGCATCCACGGGCAACCGGTGGTTGACGGCGTAGTAGAAGACGATGCCCATCAGAGTGGAAAAGTCGCCCCAACCTTTTATGTTCAGCTGGACTTCCAGGCGATCGTTCTCGGCGTAGTCACCCTTCAGCATCGTGCGAAAATATTCGACCAAGTCAGGCTCAATCTTCATAATTTACTTCCCTTCATGGCGTTTCTTGTATTTTTTCCACATTTCGCGACCCACTACTGCAGTGGCACCCGCAGCCATGATCACAGCAGTCACCGGATTGTCCACACTCGGGCGATCAGCAGGGATCGGCTCCGGCGCTACCGTCGTAGCACTCTCCGACCCCGGCTGGATCTTGAACAGGTCGAGAATTTCTTTTCCCGTCTGCATCGTCTTTTCCGCATCTTGCAGGTGTTCCTCAGTGGAGTCGGCCTTCTGCACGAAGCGACGCGCGAACCGGTCTGCCCTGCTGCCCGCCCCCTCAGCCTCTGCCACAAGACGTTCACCTGAGACATCGATTTTGGGGTCAGACGGAGGCGCCACGCCTGGAGCAATGTGGTTGACGTAGTTGACAATATGATCGCAGATATCGTTCAGGATGCCGGCGACCCGATCGGCCTTCGCCCCAGCGATCTGCGCCTCGGCGATAGCCGTCTTGATCGACTGATCGGTGCTTCCGCGAGCAGCTTCCGAGTAGTGCGCTGCCGCCTGCTCGGCGTCGGCCTGTGCACGGTTGGCGGTCACGGCTGCGGCAAGCAGCCGCTCCCGCGCAGCGTAGAGCCGCGCTACGACGTCGCCGAGGGTCCCGGACATCAGAGCTTGGCTACGTAGTCGTTCGCGTTCTGGACAGCAGCGCCGAACCGCCGGATCGCCAGCTCAACCTCACGTTCCAACGAGTCCAGCTTCGCCTTCGCCTTCTCGACCTCGTCATGGGTGCTGTCATGCATCGTGGCCCGCGCCAGGGCACCCGCTTCTGCAGCCTCGGTGAGCGCCTGTTCAAGGATCTGACACCCTTGCCGGACTGCTTCGTTGCCCCGCTCGACAGTGCGCTTCACATCGTCAACGCTCATCGACCACCGCTCCGTCGCCCTCCCGGCACCATCCGAACCTACCGAACCCCACCACCGTCCAACAGGGTCAGACGGTGTCGGGTCCTACTCGGGGAGGCCGCGGAGCAGGGACAGAGCTGTGCGGTCGGAGCTGAGGGTGGACAGCTCGGTGTCGATGAAGTCGGTGTAGAACTGTGCCGGCGAGCCGGGATAGCCGGGGCGTTCGGCGGCGTACCACTGGTGTAGCCACGGCTCCAGCTCCAGCAGCCCGGCGAGCAGCGGCAGCAGCCGGTGCGCCTCCCACGCCTCCTGACTGCGCCGGTTCACGTACACCGTGGCCAGCGCCTGCGCCTGCGCCAGGTGGTCCCAGCCGGCCCAGCCGAGCAGCAGACTGGAGTCGGTGTCGCGGCCCATTTCCGGGTACGAGATGAACCGCTCCTTCGGCACGTCGAGCTTGCCCCGCGCCTTCGCGTACGACGGCCGGACAAAGTCCGCCGAGGTGTACTTCGGCGGCACGTCGATCTCGACCGTCTCCCCGGCGTCCTCACGCCGCTGCTTCTCCCAGGTCTGCTCCCACAACACCCGCTTACGCAGCCCGGACGGCTTGTAGCGCTGCTTCGGCAGGAACGGCACATGCTCGGTGGCGACCAGCTTGTCGAGCGCGACGACCAGGCTCATGCCCTCGTACTCCGGTAGCAGCGCCAACACCTGCTGGAAGTCGGCGTCGCCGGCCACCCGGTCGGCGAGTTGCGCCACCGACAGCGGCTCCGGCATGCCACCCCACAGTTCGGGGGCCTCCAGCCGATCCAGCAGCCAGTCCCGCAACGCCGCCGCCTGCATCTTGGCCCAGCCGTCGGTGGCCCAGCGCCGCTTGCACTCCGGACGCTCGATCAGTTGAAGGTGCCGGTTGCCGGCCGTGGCAGCAATCCGTCGTTCCACCAGGTCGCGGTAATCCGCCGGCCAGTCGGGGTTGGGCTTGTCCACCGGTACGGAGTCGTGCCGCATGAACCAGGCCGTCTCCACCTTCTGCTGCACCATCGTGATCTCGAACGCCCGCTCACCAAGGCTCAGCCCTGGCGGGTCCGGATGGGTCAGATCCTCATCCATCAGCCCGTAGAGCCGGTAGACCTCCCAGTCCAGCTCCTCCTGAAGCGCGATCATCCGCGTGCGGACCAGGTCGTACTCGGCACGCGCCAGCGCCAGCCGCTCCACAGTCGGCACCCCCGACCCGGCCACCGCCGCCGGAGTCAGCTCCCCCAGCCGCTGCGCCAACGTGTCCAACTCGCGCGCCCGCCCCAACGGATACTCCGCCGGCAACGGCACCTGCTCAATATTCGAGGCGTTAAACGCAAAGCGCTCCATCCAACTCTCCGGCTGGATCCCTCGCCCCACACCACTCCCACCTTTAGGGAAGCAAGCCTGTTTCAACCAGAAGCAGACGGTGGAGCTGTTTAGCACGCCAAGCAACTCGAGGTAGTTATCTTCAAGAGCGCCGCCCGGAAACTTGATCACCGGCGCCGTCTGTTTAAAGACTTTTCCGCCGCGATCCAGAACGAAATGGTTGTGCGTAGCAACCTCCGCATATGCGACAGAAAGTGGCTCTAAGAGGCGACGCAACGCCACCTGATGCCACCCCCACCACTTCCGCCCTTCAGCCTTATAGGAAATCTTCTCAAACGTCCTTCGCGCCCAAAGGGTCGTCTTCGTTAACCACAAACGCCGATAGGCCCCAGGGAAATCTTCTACGTCAAGCAGATTTTCTCTTCCATAAAAGAAGAAAACGTGTTCATTACTGCCGATTCTGTAATCTCGGACATCCTCACCGATTACCAACTGGCGATGAACGGTTGATTCGACTCCGAATCGAGCCATTACCTTTCGATCAGTGATCATTGCAGAATCTGCATTCGTTTGCCCGGTGTACCCGATGTGATCCACCCGCTCAGCGATACGCTTGCGCCCGTCCTCTATTGCAGAAACAAGTGTCGAAGCGCCGCCGCCGGAGAGGCTCCAGGGGTGTTTGAGGAGGCGGGTGCGGTCGAGATCCTGGACGGTGACCCAGCGGGACGCGGAGCCAGGTGCGTCGACCTGGTCGACGATCGCCTGCCAGACCAGGCCGTCGGCCGGATTGTCCGGCGTTGTCGGCTCGCCCTGCACACCGAGAACAGCGCGGACGACCGGGAGACGGCGGCGGGCGTTGGTGCGGCCGATCAGGATCACCGTGGGGGTGCCGTGGCCGGGGATGTAGGCACCGGAGGTGTCGATGACCTCGCTCAGCTCGACTTCGTGGGCGAAGTAGTCCTCGATCAGCTTCTTGCCGAATTCGCGCTTCATGAAGGCGTTGCCGGTGATCTGGCCGACGTAGCCAGCACCCTCGCCGTACTCGTCGGATTTCTTCGCCAGGTCAAAGAAGCGCTTGGCGAAGGGCACGGTCAGTGCGTACTGCCTGTGACAGACGCCCGGGTAGATGCTGCGATAGAGCTTGTTGCGGGCCGGGTCGGCGACGGTGATGTAGGGCGGGTTGCCGACCACCACCGTGTACTGACCGACCTCCAGATACTCGGCTAGCAGTTCGTCGTCTTCGCTCTCGTAGGCGAAGACCTGCTCGCCCTCAAGAGCTGCCAGCAGGTCACCTTGTGCGCGGGAGGCGCGGCCCCACTCCAGCAGGGAGTCGCCGGTGGCGACGCGGACCGGGAAGGCAGGGCAGCGTTCGAGCTTGTGCCACTTGCCGAGCTTGATCGCGGCGACCAGCAGCCGGAAGCGGGCGATGGCGACCGCGAAGGCGTTGATGTCGACGCCGGTGACCTGGCCGAGCGC
Organism: Micromonospora sp. ABR4_055; assembly: GCF_056160425.1. Classification (NCBI taxonomy): domain Bacteria; kingdom Bacillati; phylum Actinomycetota; class Actinomycetes; order Micromonosporales; family Micromonosporaceae; genus Micromonospora; species Micromonospora sp. ABR4_055. The sequence continues at coordinate 17,368 of NZ_JBSWXD010000021.1, read as the reverse complement.
CCGGTCGACGATGGCCCGGATGTCGGTGGTCGGCTCCCGCTTGCGCCACTCGCGCACCAGCCGGTCGAACGCGCCGAGCAGGAAGTGGCCGGAGCCGCACGTCGGGTCGATCACCTTCATCTCGGGCAGGCCGAACTCGCTCAGCGCCGGCTCGAAGGTCCGGTCCAGGATGAACTTCTCGACGAACACTGGGGTCTGCAACAGCGCGTACGTCTTCTTCGCGTGCGTCGACAGCTCCTGATAGAGGTCACCGAGGAAGCGGGTGTCCAGGGTCGCGCTGCGCAGCGACACCCGGCCCTCCCCCGTACGGAAGAAGTTGCTCAGCCCCTCCGCGGCCGCGCCGGAGATGTCGAACCGCCACACCGGGTTGTGCTTGTCGAAGATCTGCGCCGTAGGGCGCAGCCTGCCCAGGTAGCGGAACGCTTCCCGCAACCAGTGCCGGTCGTTGTGCAACGAATGCTCGGCCTCGATCAGGTACGCCTGCCGCCGCTGCATGCCCGCCTCGGCCGGGGCCGCCGGGTCGTCCCCGCCGATCCACAGCCCGTCGATCAGCTCGTTGTCCTCGCAGAAGCGGACGAAGACACAACCCAGCACCCAGGCCACCGCCGCCTGATCGAGCACGTCCTCCAGCCACACCTCGAACGCGCCGGCCAGCCGCTCGGCCTTCTTCGCCTTCTCGTACTCCTGCAGCAGCTCGGCCCGCAGCGACAGCGACTCCGGCTCCGCGAGCCGCTTACGCAGGTCGTCGACCAGGTGTTTCACCTGCGCCTGCATCGCCTGCTGGAGTCGCCGTCGCGCGTCTTCGTCGAGTTCATCGAGCACGGCTGCGATCCTACGGCCCGGCAGCGGCACCACGCCCCTGCCGACATGAGGTATCCGCAGCCGCGCCGCCGGGGCGGGTAAGGAGGAAATCATGAGGACGCACCGGATGTTCGCCGCTTCGATCCTCACGCTCGGGCTCCTCACTGCGTGCGGCGTCACCGGGTCGGACTCAGTTGCGGCGGGACCTGGCGATCCGACCGTCACAGGTGTGCCGTCCGCCTGGCCGAATCAGGATGAGCTGAACCAGATCGCCACGGCGGTCGGGCACCTCGGTGAAGGCGAGTTCGCTGAGGTCTACGCGGGTCTCTCGATTGATGTGCAGGATGACCGGGTCGACGTCTGGGCCAAGGATTCCGCCGAGTTCGAGGCGGCGATCGAGTCAATGCCGTGGGGTCATCGAGTGCGTCTGCACCCGGCCGACCATGCGGCGATCGACCTGGAGCCGACGTTCCAACAGATCCTCCGCGACCAGGACTACTGGCGGCAGCGGGGCCTGCCGGTGGTGCAATCAGGCGTACGCCACGACGGATCCTGCGTGGAGGTCGGCACCCCGGACCCCGACCAGGCAGAGCGTGTGTTCCCCCAGCGGTACCCCGGAGTGCCGTTCTGCTTCTCTGAACAGGGAGACAGCGGCAACCCCTGGCAGGAGGACCGCCCCAGCCCGACAACCTGACGTCGTCACTCGCCAGGTCATCGGGCACGGCTGCGACCCTGAGGGCAGGAGGTGATCACAAATGTTCGTGCGACGTGCATACCTGTCGGCCGACACGCTGACCCCGGCCGATCGTGCCCGATGGCCGTACACCATCCCCGCCGTGGCCGGGCTGGCCGAGCAGGGCGTCGACTTCCCCACACCGGTGACCCTGCTTGCCGGTGACAACGGCACCGGCAAGTCCACCCTGGTCGAAGCGGTCGCGGTCGCCGCCGGGTTCAACCCTGAGGGTGGCAGCACCTCGTTTCGGTTCGCCACCCGCACCACCGAATCCCCGCTCGACGAGCACCTGAGGCTGCAACGCACTCCCGGCCGCAAGGCCCGCACCGGCTTCTTCCTGCGCGCCGAGTCGTACTACAACGTGGCCACCGAGATCGAGCGCATCGACGCCGACCCCGACTCGCCTGGCCTGCTCGGTGCCTACGGCGGAGTCTCCCCACATGAACGCTCCCACGGCGAGTCGTTCCTCGACCTGGTCAACCATCGCTTCGGCCCGCAAGGGCTCTACCTGCTCGACGAGCCAGAGGCAGCGCTGTCCGTACACGGCTGCCTGGCCCTGCTGCTGCGCATCGCCGACCTGGTCGACCAGGGTAGTCAGTTCATCATCGCCACCCACTCGCCGATCCTGCTGGCCAGCCCTGGCGCGACGATCCTGCAAATCGACGCCGCCGGCGCCATCGCTCCGGTCGACTACGACCAGGCCGAACCGGTAACCCTCACCCGAGCGTTCCTGGCCGACCCGGGCCGGTTCCTACACCACCTGCTCGCCGATCGTTGACCAACCGCAGCAGATGCCGGGTAGGAGCCGGGCACAGCGTCCCGCTCCGCTGGATAGCCGGGCACGCGTCGCCGTCTGGCTGCCCCTCGACTCGTCACTCCCCGTTGAAGTCCAACCGATGGGCTGATCTCTGGAGTCCAAGGGATGACCAACCCGAGAGCCTTGGCCAAAAGAGCAGGTTAGAGGCACTTTTAGATCGAAGTCTGCAAGTTTTCCGACACCAGCATTTGCGTAGATGACCAGCGATGCATATCAGGACACTAAGGGTTAGAGGAATAAGTCGGGCAAGACCACGGACCCAGCAGTCTTGGTTTCGCGAGCTTCTCTCGCAATCGAAGATCCATAAGTAGAAGATCCAGCGCACCCCAGCGATAAAGATCAACATGAGCCGTGCACAATGTTCTTCCCGTCCCTGGAGGAGCGATCGTGACGAAGGATCCAACACCCTCACCGCCAGAGCCAAGATCAGGCGATGACGCAGCCGATCAAGGTCCTGCGGCAGCAGACCACCGCCAGCATTTCTCTCGCATATACGGCCGCGATATTTATATCGGCAACCGGAACGTTGCTAGTCATGCCGCAAGCCAAAGTAATTTAGGCGATATCCAGTCCACCCAGCCCGACGCCAAAGCCAGCTCGAATCCAACCCGGAGGCGTTGGGGATTCTTCAGCAAGGGCATTGTCGGAGTAGCGACAGTATTGGGAACACTGGTTGCCATCGCGACTCTCTTGCTGACAATGCTACCCGATACAACGCGGGGAGAAACCGGTTCCAATAGCGATAGCGGCAACAAATCTCCCAGGACAACGGCAACAACGCCCACGATTTCCGGAACCCCAGTGGACGCCAAGATTGTCAACACCTGGGAAGTTGCAACGAACAATTATCCGGGGGTTAGGGCCTACAGCGACCCCACCGAGTCCGGCAAGGGCACTGATGTCGCACACTACCCGGAGGGTGCACCTGTGCAGGTAGTCTGTCGGCTGCAAGAGGGGCGAACAATTACAGATGCCCCATGGCGGGACCGACCAACATCGACGAGTACGTGGTACCTCATCAGCGCACACGAGAGGCGCTGGGTGCCGGACATGTACGTCGAACTCCTCGAAGGAAGTCCCGAAGACTTGCCGGACTGCAGCTACTAACGGACAAGGAATCGAGGGGACTATGCGAAAATTTCTCGAAGCGTCCAGCTGCGCGAGTTGGCTCTCTCGGCACAAGACGCTCACGACAGCCCTGATCGTGGTGGCACTCGCCGCAATTATCGGGGTGCCAGCTGCGGCGCAACGCATGTTGCCGGTCACCAGCGAGTCAAAGCCTGCGGTCGGCTACGTCCTGTCCAACGACGGATGGGCCAACCTCCGCAGCTGTCCGATCATTGATCCCAGTACGGGACCAGATGCGATGTGCCCAACGATCGAGAAGGTCGACAACCACGTCCGGTTGGATGTGTGGTGCTGGACTCAGAACGAGTCGCTTCCGGTCGACATCGGAAACTACCCGTCGGATCGCTGGTTTTTCACGACCACCAGCCAAGGGCGAAGCGGCTACGTCCACTCCTCGCTTGTGCACCTTCTCCAGGATGTGCGCCAATGCAGCGGTGACTACATGGACGCTCGATCACCCAATCCGGGAACACTACCCGGCGTGAGCACGCCACCACTAATGTCGAACTCCTACATCAAGCTCGATGATGGCGGGCCAACGGGAAGCGGCGAGAACTGGTACAAGGTCCAGCTATTCAACTTTAGCTCGTTGACTGACGTTACCGTCACGTGCTATATCGAGGACCACGTCGTCGGTTCTTTTGTTGTACGCACGGATGCAGATGGGTCAGCCTTCTCAAGCACAGGGTGCAAGGCAGACGGTTTCAGTCACAACGTCAGGGTAGGCGATTACATCTCCGACCACGTCGCCTTCACGCTACGTCTGGCCGACCAGGTGGTTGAACTCAGCCGAGGCGACCCGGCAGAGTCAGGCTACTACTACGACATCCGGCTGAAGAACTTCCCTGCCAACGCTGAAGTCACCGTGACTTGCCACGACACGGTGAGTCCGGAAGGCTTCAGGTCATTCGTCGTCTTAACTGACGGCCGCGGCTACGCCGAGGCGGTCGACAAATGTCGATCAGGTGATGGCCCTGAACATTGGGCTGCAGCACTCGGCGTCGAATCGAACCGCGTCCGATGGACCGCCCCGCCGCCGGCCGCAGAGCCTTCGCCTAGCATTCAGCCGCAGCCTTCCATTGCTCCGACCACGCCAACGCCGCCGCCTGCGTCGCCTCGGCCGAACCCCGCGCCTCCCCAGGAACCACCGACTCCTCCTGCGCCGCAGGACCCGCCTGCGCCAAAGCCGGTGGCGACCAACCTTACCGTGGTTATCTACGGCGGTGGACACGTCGGCGTTTCGTTTAGTGTCGGCTGGCGGGAAGGATACGACCCTGTTATCTGCCACTTCTTCATCGATGGGGTAGAGGTGTTCACGGCGCAGTGTGGGACGCACTCGTCGAAACAGTTCTACGGCGTAAGCCCTGGTCTACACCACTTCCATGCGATGGTGAGCGATAGATTTGGCACGTATAGCGACCCGACAGCCACCATCTCCAGAACCGTCACCTGATGACACCAATTGGCGCAATACAGCCGGCCCTGGAGCCAGAGATGCTGGCGAATTGCTAACCGATCGCTGCGCGAAGACGCCGACGAGCAGCAGCACGCTGAGTCACTCGTCGTGCTCGGTATCGTTGTCGGCCACGCCGGTCATGTCCGGCCCGAGCATGACGCCCAGCCCTTTCGCGAACGCCCGCAGCCGCTCCTGCAACACCTCGGCCCGCAGCTTCAGGAACCCCTCGTAGTCGCCGGCCAGCAACTTGAGAAAGGCCCGCTCGGTGATGCAGTGGCTGGCCAGCAGCCTCGTCACGTGCTCCCGGCCGATCGTGCGCTCCAGCTGGCCGTTGCGCAGCTCCTTGAACACCCCCAGCGGGTTGTCCCCCGGGCTGGTCGGCAGGATGATCCGGTTGGCCGCCGTCGAATAGCCGGGCACGATCGGCCGGTACGCCTGCGGCACCCCGGCCGCCAACCGCTTCACCACGTCGAACTCCTGCCCGAGCGCGTCCCGCCGGGTCGGGAACTCGTGCGCCTCCCACGCCACGTACGCCAGCGTCCGGGCGCTGTTGAGGTTGAACGGCTCCGGCATCGGCTGCACCGCGCCGACGTCCAGCTTCAGGGTCGAGGTCGCGCCGGAGGCGAACGCCTTCATCTCCGCCAGGCCCTCACGGATCCGGGTCGAGTTGGCGCCCGCGAACGACCCCGCCCACGACGTAACCCAGAACCACTTCTCCAGCTCCAACCGCTGGTTGCCGGTCGGCTCCGGCCGACAGTGGAAGAAATAGGTCAACAACACCAACTGATGCGAGTACGGCAACAGCGCCGCCAGCGGCAGCCCCGCCGCCCGCAGCAGCTCCACCGCCTTGTGCACCGCCTCCTGCCCGGCCGCCAGCACGTCGACCTGGCTGGTCCGGATCCGCTGCGCCACCTGTTCCCAGTGCGGCTTCATGACGTCCGGCTCGCCGGCGATCGCTAGCATCGACCGGAACACCGCCATCCTGGGCAGCTCGCCGAAGCCCGTGCTCGCGACGGACTCGACGATGCTGTCGACCTGTTCGCCCATTGTGGATTTCTGGACCGGGCCGGTCAGCCGGGAGGCGATCTCGTGTGTCTCCAGGCGTACTCCACGGTTGTTGATCCGGGCGAACACCTCGATGGCCGACCCCAGGTCGCTGTCGCGGACCCGCACCAACGGAATCTTGTACGCACGAACCCGCTGCGCCACCCAGTCGGCTTCGTTGATCAGCCTCTCCATCCGGGTGGCGTCGTTGACCCGCGCCTCCAGGTTCCGCAGGAAGCGGAGAAAGTCGACGGTGCTGTTGACGGAGCGCATCGGGAGGTACGAATCAGGAGGAAGGGGCGGCGGGGAGCCGAACGCCCGATGATGCCGGTAGCGTTCGTTGTCCTCCTGCGGCTCCAGATCGCGATAGATCCGCCACTTCCACTCCCGCTGATCGTCGCCGCGCGGCGGCCGGCCCTGCCTACGCAGCACCCCGAACAGGGTGGAGAGCCGTTGATGCCCGTCGAGCACGTACGACACCGGAGTGCCTGCCGGCGGCATCCGCACCGGCACCTCGCCGAGGTGGTCGAGCGAGGGCACCTCGTCGGTGGTCTCCCACACGGTGATGCCGCCGATCGGCCATCCTCGCTCGATGCTGTCGAACAGGTCCAGCATCTGCTCGGGTCGCCACACGAACGGCCGCTGAAACCTGGGCACCCGGATCCGGCCTGCGGCGATCTCCTCCAGCATGTCGACCAGCATCATCGCAATAGGTTCGACCTGGACGTCTCCCCGGCTGCTGGACATACCGCTAGTGTCCTACAGGATCGTGTGGATCATCGTGAGGATCTGCCGCAGTTCGGCGACGACGTCCGGGCCGAGCTCGTCGAAGTCCGCCTCGGTCAGCTTCCGGCCCGCCACGGTGAGCTGCCTGGGCAGCCCGTTACCGGGGTAGGAGTCCTTCTTCAGGTAGCCACGCTGATTCGCCGGCATCGCCCGCAGCTGGCTGATCCTGCGCCGATGCCGGGGGTAGAGCGACTCCCACACCACGAGCGGGACGTAGTTCTCCGCCGCCCGGTAGGCGAGGATGTGCACGTTCTGGATGCCGGCCGCGTGCGCCTGCGCCTTCCTGGGCTCGTTGTCGCTCGGCTGGCCAGGGCCGTCGCGGTCGCCGTCGAACAGGATCGCCACCCTTGGCGACACGATCGCGAACTTCTTTCCCTCATCGGCGGCGAGTTCGGCCATCTGGCCCTTACCGCCGCCGTTGTGCAGCCGAAGCCACATCCGACGCAGCGCCTCGACGATCCGCTTGTCGTCCAGGGCCGCCGCCATGTCCTGCACGAAGCTGCCATCGGCGAGCTGATTCTCCACCACCAGCACCGCCGGCTTGTCCAGGTCAGCGACCAGATGCTCCAGGTCAGCCAGGCCGACACGCACCGTCCGCCGAGCGTCCGGTGGGCTGGGGTACGCGGCCTCCTCCGTCGCCTCCTCTGCCCACTGGCTGAGCACCGGCATCCGGACACCCGCTCGGGCCAGCCGCTCGACAAGGTCGATCATCCTCGCTGCCTGCGACAACGTCGGATGCCAGTCGTGGCGCTTCTCCGCCACCATGCAGAGCAGCGTGATCACCGGCCGGTGGTCCGCGCCGTCCAGAATCGTCTCGTCGATGTCAAGAAGCACGGGCGTTCCGTTCCGACTGGGCAGCCGCGAGGGCTCGGACCTCGTGGTAGTCCTGGGAGAAGTAGCCCGGCGGCCAGCTGTCGTCGAGGTTGCCGAGACTGTCCAGCGGGATGCGACGTGCCGACGAGACGCCGTCGTGCTGCTCCACGACGTAGATGGCAACCGTCTCCGGGCCGTAGTCGTTGTCGACCTCGGCGATCCGGCGACGCAGCCGCAGCAGCAGCGTTTCGCTGTGTGTCTCGATCAGAAACCGGGTCCCGGTCCGCTGCGCGGTCCTCAGGTAGAGGTCGGCCAGGTCAGCGTGGACACGTGGGTGCAGGTGCGCCTCCGGCTCCTCGATGATCTGCAACGGCGGCGCTGTGGTGATCCCCGCCAGTTCGTCCATCGCACACTGCGCCAGGATCGGCAGCACCTGGGCCAGCCCGCTACCGGCGTCGGCGAGGTTGATCCTTGCCCTGGAGCCGTCCCTGACCAGCACCGTCGACCAGAGCGGGCCGGCAGGGACCTCCTCCAGCCGCCACCCCGGCACGATCTCGCGAAAGTGCGCATTGATCTGTGCCAGCAGCCGTCCGTCCGACTTCCGCTGGCTGTCGGCCAGCAGGCCGGCCAGCCCTTCGCCCTTGGTGCCGAGCACGGCAGGCGTGCCGATCGGCATCCGATGCTGACGGGCCACCCGCTCCCGGTACGGCCCCAGGTATCGGATCAGACCTGGGCGCACCTGGCGGAACAGGTCGTCCAGGTCCGGCAGTTGCCCGGCGGCAGGCAGCAGGCCCGCGAAACGCACCTGCCTCGTCCGGGTCGGCCCGCCACTGATGCGGATGTCGTACTCGTCGAGCCCGTCGACCGAAGGCTCAGGAAGCGTCGACAGCTCGACGCCGTCGATGTCCGAGGTATCCGGCATCGGGGCGGTGAATCGGCTCGACACCAACTCAACGGTGCCGACCGGGTCGGCGCTGTCATCTGTGTCGACCCGAAGCGCCGCCACTACCGCGTTCCGTAGTCTGGCTGAATACTCCAGATCCACCCGCAGTGTGAACGGCAGCGGACCGTCGACGGTCACGCCCAACGTCAGCGGTCGCACATCGAGCTGATCGAAGTAGAGCTCACGCAGGTCGTCGACCGCGTCCGGGCCGAGGCGTTCCAGGTCCAGTGGGGACGGTGAGGTGGTGTCGAAGCCGGTGGCGATCACCAGCGGCGCACGGGTCAGGGCACTCTTGCCGGAGTTGTTCTTGCCGAGCACCACGGTGATCGGTGCCAGCTCGATCTCCTGCCGGTTACGGAACCCTCGGTAGTTCTCCAGAAGCAGCCGTCGAATGGGCATGGTGGATAGTCCTACCAGATCTGGCGTTCAGCCATTGCCCCGAAATCCACAGCGACTGACTCGCCGGTGACGTCAACGGCAACTGGTAACCGTCCAACATCGCCGGATCCGGTTTGCGGGCCGGCACCAGCAGCAGCCGCGCCGCCGGCCGGGGTCGGGTCAGATCCGCCAACTCCGCCAACAGCTCCACCTGGCCGTACCGGGCCAGCGGCGCCGCCTCGGTCAACAGCACCGGCGCGTCCGTGGCCAGCGCCACCCGAATCGCCGGCACCACCTCGTGCCGGACCAGATCCACCAAGCTGCGGAAGTTCGCGTCAGTGGCCGAACCGGAGTCCGCCGCCACCAGCGCCTGCCACGGGTAGCCGAGCGCCCGCAGCCGATCCAGCAGGATCCCGGTCACGTCCACCTCGGTCAGCCCGAGCCGGGCCAGCAGCTCCCGCCGGGCGGCGGCCAGCTCCCGCAACGGGGTCAGCACCGCCAGGAACGCCCGCCGGTCGATCGCCCCGGCCAGCTTCGCCGCCACCTCATCGGCCTGCCACAGCGGCGGGGCGTACCCGCCGGTGACCGTGGCACCCCGGGTGCCGCTGAACACCGACGGCAGCGCCGGCGGCGCGTACACCCGCTGCTCGGAATCCCAGTCAAGCCCGGCAATGTTCAAGACCAGCGTGTCGAGCTGCGGCCGGCCCGGCAGCTGCTGCGCGCGTGGGAAACGGGCCCGGACCCGGCCGATGATCTCGTCCTCGCGTAGCCGCTGCCCGGCGATGCTGCCAGCAGCCAACCGCAACGCCCGCTCGGCCGGCATGCCCACCGGGTAGAGCTGGCCCTGCCCGTTGACGTCGGCCCGGCCGTTGCTGCCGGCGGCCGCCAACTGCAGCAGCCGCAGCTCCGGCACCACCGGCATCGTCGGCGGCGGCGTGACCGCGGCCAGCTCCGCCACCGCCCGCTGCCGGGTCGGCAGCGGATCGGCCTGCACCAACTCCGCCGCACGGCTGCCGAGCGCCACCACGTACGACAACAGGTCGGCTGCCGTCGTCGTCGACGCCGGATCCACCGGCTCCCGGCCCACCAGCACCGTCGACGAGGCCCGGAACCGCTGGATCGCCAGCCGGGCGTCGCCGCCGGTGGACAACTCCGTCTCCACCGCCGCCCGGACCAGGCCGATCGCCTGCGCCGTGCGTTTCGGCTCCGACGTGAACGAGCCGTGCGTGGCGATCAGCGCATCCGCCAGCTCGGCGGCCGACATCACCGCCCCCCGGCTCTCCACCAGGGCGACGATCTCGTCCCGAACCGCCGACACGGCGTCGTCGGCCCGCCAGGCGTCGATCTGCTTACGCAGCAGCACCGAGATCTGCGGCTGGGTCTGGCCGGTCCGGCGCGCCACCTCACCCTGCGTCGGCCAGTGCAACCACGTGTCGTCGCCCGGTGCCGGCTGCTGGCCCAGCAGCACCGCCAACGTCGTCCGGCGCTTGCTCGTGCGGCCCGTCTCCGCCGGAAGCAGCGCGGCGCAGAGCGTCTCCATGCCGCGCGTCGCCGCCCCGGCAGCCGGCCGACCGTCGCCGCCCTTTTCCGCACCGTCGACATCGCCGACGCCGTCGGCCGGGTCGGCCGCCAACAGCGGGCGCAACGACCGGGCGTACGCCAGGATCTCCTTGCGGGTCGCGTCCGGCACACCCTTCGCGGTGACCAACGTGGATGGTTTGGCCTGGAGCAGGTCCCGCACGGTGACCAACCCGAGCCGGCGCACCGCCGAACGGGCCCGCTCGGTCAGCGGCGACTGCTCCAACACGGTGTCCAGGCTTGCCACCGACACCGCCGCCGGCGACGCCAGCCCGCCGCCGGCCACCGGCACCTTACGGAAGATGTCCCGCCAGGCGTCGAGCATCTCCTCTGCCGTGTCGAACCGGTCGGCCGTCTCCCTGGCCAACGCCCGGCCGAAGAAGTCGACCAGCCGGTCCGCGACCGCCGGCTCGAACACCGCCGGATCCAGGGTCACCTCGTCGCTGACCGCCGCCGGATTGGCCCCACCCCACTCCGGCAGCGACCCCGTCGCCATCTCGAACAACGTCACCGCGGCGGCGAACCGCTCCGCCGCCCGGTCGTAGCGCAGCCGCTTTGGCGGACCCAGGAACGGATCCAGATAGCCGGCGGTGCCAGCGGTCAGCTGGTCCGTCGGGGTCGCGGAGAGCGAAAAGTCGAAAACGCACAGATGCGGCTGCCGGTCCTTGGCATTCAGCGGTCGGGCCGCCAGGTTCGCCGGCTTCAGATCCCGGTGCCAGATCCCCACCTCGTCGAGGTAGACGACGATCTCCAGCAGGTCCCGGCCGTACCGCTCCAGCAGATCCAGCGTCAGCCGGCCGCCCTGCAGCTCCTCGGCGAGGGTCCGCTCCCCCGCGCTCTCCATCAGCAGCGCCGTCCGGCCACCGACCGTGATCGGCCCCCGCACCAGCGCGGCCACCCGCCGGTCCCGCAGCTTGCCCAGCGTCTCCGCCTCCACCGCCAGCCGGGCGGCGTGCTGCTCGTCGCGGGCCACCTTCAACACCAGCCGCCGGCCGTCCTTGCCGTCGACCGCCGGCTCGCTGACCAGCAGAGCCAGCGCCGTCGAACCGGCACCCAGGCGGCTCAGCACGGTGTAACCGATGTCGAGCACGTCGCCCTTGCGGGCGACGAGCGGATCGACCACCGGCTCCGGCTCCGGTGCGGTCAGCTCGTCCCACACCCGCTCCAGGCGGGACCGGAACGCGGCGACACTCGCCGACCGGCGCGTCGGATCCCCCCGGGTCGCGTCGTAGACGGCGTCAACCAACGCCGCCGGCATCCCGTCGACCGCCGCCGCCAGGTTCACCCCGCTGTCGCGTACGGCCGTCGCCAGCTCCTCGGCGCTGCCCGCCGGCGGCTGACCGGCGAAAATCCGGTAGCCGACCGCGCCCAGTGCGAAAACGTCCAACTGGTGGCCCGGCGGACGGCCCGGCATCGCCGCCTCCGGCGCCTGGTAACGCCGCACCTCGTCGTCGTGCAGCAACGTCAGACTGCCCGGGTCCGTCGACGAACCACCGGTACGGGTCAACCGGGTGTCCGCCAGCCGGCCACCGGTCTGCCAGTTCGTCACCACCAGCTGCGGACGCGACGACTCCGGATCGCAGACGTACACCGCCCCCGGATGCAGCGCCCGGTGCGCCAGCCGGCGCGAATGCGCGTAGTCGACGATCTCGGCCAGGTCGCCCAGCAGGTGCAGCCGCTGCGCCAACGTCAGCCGGTCACCCCGCTCCACCAGATACTGGTCCAGGCGTACCCACTGCTGCTGATGGTCGAAGATCAGCGCCGGGCCCAGCGGATGATCGACCAGGTCGTGCGCCTGGGCGATCCCCGGGTGATGGATGCCCTGCAGCAGCCGGAACTCCCGCTCGGCCGCCGCCCGGATCGCCGGGATCTCCTCCTCCGGGGCCCGGCTGGTCAGATAGAACCGCACCCGACGCAGCAACGCCGTGTCCACCACATGCCCGGCGATGAAATCCTGCCAGCCGACGCCCTCGGCGAACGGACGCGGATGCAGCAGCAGCTGCCCCACCTTGCGGTCCGCCACCGACGGGCGGATCTTCGCCCCCTTGACCAGGGCGACGATCTCCCGACCCCGGGCCTCGTCGACCAGATGCGCCGGGTTACGCGGCGCGCCCGTCAACATCTCCCGCAGACTCGGCAGACCCGACTCGGGCGCATCGTGCAGGCCGTACACGTGCTGGCGGCCGATCGCATCCAGCTGCGACCGCACCGACCGGGCATGCAGGAACACCGCCGCCCCGATGAACGGCGTACGGGCATGTTTGCGCTGCTGGCGGGCGTAGTGGTCGATCAGGCTCGCCAGCCGCTTCGCCTTACGGTTGGCCAGGATCGTCGGATTGTCCCGCGGGATCAGCCGCGACGTCTTCGTCGCCCGGTGCACCCACTGACCGCCGTCGCCGTGCAGCTCACCCTGCCAGTGCTTGAGCTCCACGACGTACAGCCCGCTGGGGGTGAGCACCAGCGCGTCGACCTCGTTGATCGAGCCGTCGGACGCGACGAACTCGATGTTGGCCCAGACGTGGTACGGGTCGACATCCGGCAGGTACGAGGCCAGCTCCCGCAAGCCCTCCCGCTCCCACTCGTACCCACTGGGGTTGATCTGCTCCCACCTCGGCGAGTCCTGGCGCACCGACCGACGGTAGCAACGAGCCGCCCGTACGCCGATCGCCCGTCCGGTGCAACGGGTGAACGCTGGCTAGAGTGCTCGGCGTGGATGACGACCTCAAACGCATCGCGGCCGGCCTCGCCGAGTTGGGCGACGTGACGGCAGTCCTGGCGCTCGCCGAGAAGCGTCTCCGGGCCGGCGACGCGAGCTTCGTCGCGGACCTCGGCATCGCGGTGTGGCGCAGCTGCGGGGACGATACGACAGCACCGCGGCAGTACAGCAGCGTTCTCGACCGGATCATGCGGCTGCTGACTCTGACGCCAGGGGCGATCGACCAGGCCGTCCGGTTGATGTCCGTCGTGCAGGACCGCCGCCAGATCCGGTACGCCGCGTCGCTGCTCGCTTCGGCACATACCGCCGCAGACCTGGCCGTCGTGTTCGACACGGACGGGTCGGAGGAGTTGCGGGCCTGTCTGCTGCAGGAGCTGGTGTTGCGCGGTGCCGAGGTGCATCACCGGTGGGTTGTCTCGCCGCACTGGCGCCAACATCCGCTCGGCTGGCTGCCGTTGTCGTTGACGCCGATCGAAGGGCACCCCAGCCGTGCCAGGTACCACCACGGCGGGGGCCGCCATGACCTGCCGGCCATGGCGGCGGAGCTCGCGCACGGGCACGGTCCTGTTCCCCGGTGGCAGGAGACGACCACGTCTGGCGAGGCTGCGGCGCTCAGCGCGGCGGTCGACAACTGGGCCACCGGATCCAACGGCCGTATCGAGGCACAGACGTTCGCGTTCGACGACGACCTCCCGCCGGACGCCGTCGGCGATGCGCTGGTGAGCGTCGACCTGGAGTGCACCCTGGGCCTGACGACAGGGCTCGGCACATGCTCGCCGCCGCAGGCGTGGCGGCAGTTGTTCGCAGCGGCGTCGACCGGCGGCGCGTACAACCGTGGCGAGTTCGGAGCGTACGGAAGGCTGCTGGCGTGGCGGTCGGTCGCGGCGCTGGTCGGCGCTGCGAATGGCGCATCGGCCGGTGATGTCGAAGCACTGGCACATCGCTGCTCGTGGTATTCGTTCGCCGGTGCCACCGCGTGGTTCGACCGTATCGCCTGGGATATCGGTCTGGCGGTGGTCTCACCGGACCGGCGACGGCTGGCGGTACTGGCTGCCAGCGACACCGACTGATTCACCGACGAGCGCCAATCAGCCCACGTTGAGCCGGTCCAGGATGTGGTGCTGGTCGATAGTCAGGGCCGGGTTGGCTGCGGAGGCATCAACCGGTTTGGGGTCGTCGAGAAGCCCGGCGATCCGCGCTGCTGGCAGGCGAGGGCTGCTCGCCATCGCCTGCCGCACCGTAGCAACGGGGTCGTCGGCGAAGCGGTCGAGCCCATCGGTAGGAAGTTCGGCGGCGATGCGCTACGTGTTCGCGACGTTACACGGAAGGGCTCACTCCATGTCTCGTGGCGGCGGAAAGCCTGGTGAACTGCTGCGGCTCTGGCACGATACGCTCCCGCTTCGTTGGCTGCTGGTCGACGACGACGCAGACGATCCGGGCAAGACCATCGCCGCCTGCGTCGACATCGACGGGCTGTTCGACGACAGCGGGCCAGCCTCACTGGCGACGGCCCGGCCGGCAGTGCTCATCGGATGCCAGCCCATGCCACCGCTGGAGCGTGCGCTGGACGCGCTGGCTCGCGGGATCGGCAACCCTGGTGGGGCGGCGTGGCGTCGCCGAATCCGTGCCTCCATCGCCAGCGTGGCAGACGACGGCAGCGCGACCCACGTGCCGGGAGCCTACGTCCATGGGTCGGTGGCGGCAGTCCGTCCGTCTGCGCTGGGCAACGGACTGATCGACGTAACCCTCGACACCCCCATCACCGACCCAGTGCCCGGCAGGGCACGCCAGATCTGGGATATTTGGCGCTCCGGCCGGCCGACCGAACACGGTCACTGGGTACACTACGACCGCCCTATCCGTCACCAGTGGACCGTGACGACGCTTGCCCACCACCGCTACGACGCCACTGACAAGCCAGCCGGCACCACCTACGAACTCGACGGGCGGAACGTCACCGACGTCGAAGGGTTCTACTGCGCTCTCGGTGAGGCAATCAACGGGCCGGGCGGCTACTTCGGCTCGAACGCCGACGCACTCCACGACTGCGCGCGAGGTGGCTGGGGAGCCGCAGCGCCGTTCAAGCTGGTCTGGCGGCATTCGGCTGTGGCTCAGGAGTGCCTGGGCCCGCCCACCCCAGCCGGCGACCCGGATTTCGGGCAGCTCCTGCACTGGCTCACCGAGGATGGGATCGACGTCCATGTGCGCTGAATTGCACAGCGGCAGAATGCGGCTCCGCCTCGGCGATTCGCTCGTGGTCCGCCAGCGTGAATCCCTAGTGGAGTTGGCCGCAGCGCTTCCGGCGTCCGGCAAATTCGTGGTGGCCCGCCTTGACGGTATGAGACTCACCGATGCCAACCAGTTCTTTCACGACTTTTCGGACACCCTGTTTCTTCCCCGCTACTTCGGCTGGAACTGGGACGCGCTATCCGACTGTCTGAGAGACCTGCGCACTGGTCCGGCGCGGGCGGCAGACCAGAGGGGGCGGCCGTCCCATCCACCATGCTGCTCCTCTGTGACCACGACGACGAGGCGATACAGCCTCGGCAAACCATCGACCAGGCACTTCACGAGACGCGCTGGCGACCCCGGCGGTAGGCCATGATTGGCGTCCATGGGCACCGGCGATCCGTACACCACCGTCACCGAGCCGATGTTCGTGGCACGGTTCCTGATCGACCCAGGCACAGACACCGTTCACACTGTGGCCTCCGTCGACACGTTCGTCGACCTTCCCGACGGCTCCACCTGGTCGTTGACGATCGTGACTGTCGATGAAGTCGGCCGCCTGTTGGCGCGGTGGAGGAAAACAGGGGAGGTCGCGAACGGCAGCTACTTCTGGGCAGTCGACCAGCTCATCGTGCCTGAACCGGGCGTACCAGCGATGACTGCGGCGATCCGGGAGTTGGTGCGCAGCGGAGACATCACCAGCGCTGACGCGCGAGGCGAGGACGAGTCGTTCGTTGTCCCCGGTAACGGCACCCCCATGGGCGAGATGATTTCGCTCCGTCGGCACCGGGTGGTGACCCGCGAGCAGTTGACGGACGGGTCAGGGCACGCACCGGTGATGGACGCGGCGCGGTTCCGTGCCGATGCAGACAGCGCCGAGGACGGTGACCTACGGGACCCTCATGAAACCTGAGGCGGCCGACTCTCGACACCACCGTTCTCCCTGTCCGGCGGCACCGCCGGCCGTACCGCCGGGTCGTTGAAGCCGGCAGCGATCAGCGCTGCCGGACCGCCTCCGGTGTGGTGGCCGGGAGCCGACAGTGCTTCAACGGCCCGGGACAATCCGCGCCGAACTCGCGGACGAGGCCGTCCAGCAACGCCTGCCGGCGCGGCTGCGCCGCTACCCGCTCGTCGTCGGTCACCGGCGTACGCCGGCCGAGATCCTCGGCGATGCGATCGCAGTAGTCATCGACGCTGGACGCCACCTGGGCACACACGAACTGCTCGACAGCCGCAGCAGGCCGATCATCCGGCTCGCTTGCCGACATGCTGGCCCGCACCAGCGGTACGGCGACCGCAGCCGCGCTGGCGACCACGAACAGCACGGCGATGGGTAGCCCAATCCGGACAGCCCGCATGAGGTCACCGTACCGCCGTCCAGCGACGCTGATTGAGCGATGGGGAGACCTCATGGGCAGACACAGATCGCTCGTTGCCGCCGTACTGCCGAGTTGGTGATCAGCCGGGACACCGCCTGTCAGCGGCGACAGCTCCCGCTCTTCCCCAGCTCGACGGTCGCCGGCAACGATTGCGCTGACGGCGGACCCGACGCTGTCAGCTCCCGTGCTCCTCGAGGGTAGCGGAGCCTGCGTTTGGCAGACCAGATCGCCTGCGTTCGGCAGAGTAAGCGACCTGCGTTGGTAGAGCAGAGGTGGACCTGCTCGCTCGACACGCGGACGGCCGGGTGCTGGGTGTCGAAGGCAAGCTGGCCTATCGCGTCGAGGACACCGGCACCAAGCATCTGCACTGGCTCCGTGACCGCATCGGCAAGGAACTGATCGATGGAGTTGTCGTGTATGCGGGCGAACGCGCCTTCCGCTGCCGCGACGACATCGTGGTCGTAGCGCTGGCTTTCCTCGGCCCGTGACGGGCGTTGCCCGCACGCCCGAGACTAGCCATCGAGGTGAGGCTGACGCACCTCAAACGCGATTGTGAGGTGCGTCAGC
>NZ_JBSWXD010000020.1:0-55894 GCF_056160425.1 Micromonospora sp. ABR4_055 | reverse complement strand
CGCTCCTTTTCTCTATCTCCTTTTGTTTTTTTTTTCTTCCTTTTTCTCTTTTTTTTCTTTTGTTTGTTCTTCTTTTTTTCTTCCCTCCCCCCCCCCCCCCCCCCCCCCCACCGAGGGAAATCGTCAGCGACGCTTCGCGCCGCTGGGGCGCTTGCGGCCCCCACCGCCGGGTCGGCCGCCACGACCGCCGCCGGACTGACGCTTGCCGGCCGGTCGGGCACCGGCCTTCGGCGCGGTGCCGGCCAGAGCGGCGTCCGCGGCGGGCTCGGTCTCGGCGGGCTCGTCGGCCGACGTTGTGGTCGAGGCACCGGCGCTGGTACGCGACCGCTTCGGTGCCTTGTCCCGCTCCGCCAGGGAGGACCGCTTGGCCTGCACCCGCTGGGTGTGCAGCTTGTACTTCGGCTCCTGCTCCTTGAGCACCGTCACCAGTGGCGAGGAGAAGAAGATCGACGCGAAGAAGGCCGCGCCCATACCGACGAACAGCACCAGACCGAGGTCCTTGAGGGTTCCGGCGCCGAGCAGCCCGGCACCGATGAACAGCAGCCCACCGACCGGCAGCAACGCGACGATCGACGTGTTGATCGACCGCATCAGGGTCTGGTTGACCGCGAGGTTGGCGGCCTCGCCGTAGGTCTGGCTGCTGCCGCCGGTGACGCCCCGGGTGTTCTCCTGGATCTTGTCGAAGACCACCACGACGTCGTAGAGGGCGAAGCCGAGAATGGTCAGGAAGCCGATGATCGTCGACGGGGTGACCTCGAAGCCGGAGGCCGAGTAGATGCCGGCGGTCAGCAGCAGGTCGAGCACCAGGCCGGCGACCGCCGCGATCGCCATCCGGTACTCGAACCGCAGCACCAGGTAGATGGTGACCAGCACCATGAAGACCAGCAGGCCGAGCAGCGCCCGCTGGGTGACCTGGCTACCCCAGGCACCGCTGACCCGGCTGTCGCTGATCGCCGCTTGCTCGATGTCGAGCCGCTCGGCGAGACCCTGCTTGAAGGCTTCGGTCTGCTCGGAGGTGAGCTCGGCGGTGCGGAACAGGTAGGTGGTGCCGCCGACCTCCTGGCCGGAGACCACCTCGAGCGGCTCCTCGGTGTCCAACTCGGCGAGCTCGGCGTCGAGGGCGTCCTCGGCCTGCAGCAGGGTGCCGACGCTCGCCGGCACCTGGAATTCGTTGCCGCCCCGGAAGTCGATGCCGAGGTTGAAGCCCCGGATCGAGAAGCTTGCGATCGACAGGACGACGACCACCGCGGCGATCACGAACCAGGTGTTACGCCGCTTGACGATCGGGAGGTTGGCCTCACCCCGGTAGAGGCGTCCAGCGAAACCGCTCATGTCAGGCCTCCTTGACGCGCGGGTTGCGAATCGGGGTCTCGTCCTCGGTCTTCACCGCGCGGCCGAGGCCGCTGACCCGGGGAGACAGGAACGCCTTGGTCCGGGCCAGCATCGACATGATCGGGTGCCGGAACAGGAACACCACGACCAGGTCGAGCACGGTCGCCAGGCCGAGAGCGAAGGCGAAGCCCTTCACGGTGCCCACCGACACGATGTAGAGCACGACCGCCGCCATCAGGGTGATGGCGTTCGCCGAGATGATCGTCCGCCGGGCGCGCAGCCAGGCCCGGGGTACGGCGCTGCGTGGACTTCGACCCTCACGTATCTCGTCCTTGAGGCGTTCGAAGTAGAGCACGAACGAGTCGGCCGCCACACCCAGCGAGACGATCAGACCGGCGATTCCGGCGAGGGTCAGGGTGAAGCCGATCTGCCGGCCGAGCACCACCATCGCGCCGAAGACCAGCAGCGCCGACAGGATCAGGCTGAGGAAGATCACGATGCCGAGCAACCGGTAGTAGAAGAACGAGTAGACCGCGACCAGCAGCATGCCGATGCCGGCGGCGAGCAGGCCAGCGCGCAGGTGCTCGGTTCCGAGCGTGGCGGAGATGCTCTGCGCCTCCTGCTGCTCGAAGGTCAGCGGCAGCGCACCGTAGCGCAGGTTGCTGGCCAGTTCGTTGGCGGTGGCGCTGGTGAAGTCGCCGGTGATCTGCGAGTCGCCGGTGAGCACGCCCTGGATCTCCGGTGAGGAGATCACCTCGTTGTCGAGGACCACCGCGACCCGGCACTTACCGTCCTGGCCGAGCGCGCTCGCCTCGCACTCCTGGTCGGTGTTGTTGAACGCCTCGCGGGTCAGCTCGGTCCAGGCGCGCTGGCCGGAGCCGGTGAAGTTGAGGCTGACCACCCACTGGCTGGTGGTCTGGTCCAGCACGCCGCTGGCGTCGCTGACGTCGGTGCCGACCACCTTCGCCTCGTCCAGCAGGTACTTGACCAGACCCTCGCAGGCGACGACCTGCTGGGACTCGTCGCGGATCGAACCAGCCTGGCGCAGCAGGAGCTTGTCACAGGTCACGTACGGCACGTTGTACTGCACGCCGGCCGGCAGCACCCGGATCTCCGCCGGGGTCAGTTCGCCGAACGGGGCCAGGGTGTCGGCCAGCGTCGGGTCTGCGCTGAAGTCGGCCGGGGCCTGCAGGCCGGTCGCCGCCGCCCAGGCCGCCTCGCCGACCTTTGCCTGGACCTGTGCGAGGTCGACCGGCCCGTCGGTGTCGGCGGCGGGCGTCGGGGACGCGCTCGGGCTTGCCTGCGGGCTGGGGCTGACACTGGCATCGGGGCTGGCCGAGTCGGTCGGGTCCGGCTGGGCCATGCCGCCCTCGCCACCAGCGGCCGGGCTCTGCTCGGCCTCCGCCTGCGGCGACGGCTCCGCGCCAGGAGACGCCTCGGCGTCGGGCGAGGCACCGGGTGACGGCGACGCGTCGGCACCCTCCTCGCCGGCACCTTCACTCGGCGTGGGGGACGCCTGTGGCTGGATCGGCTCACCGCCGTCGGTGGCCTTGAGTACCTTGCGGAACCGCAGCTCGGCCGCGTTACCGATCTCGGTCAGGTCGCGGTTCTGGCCGGGCAGCGAGACGACGATGTTCCGGTCGCCCTCGGTGACCACCTCCGCCTCGGAGACGCCGAGGCTGTTCACCCGGTTCTCGATGATGTCGCGGGCCCGGTCGAGCGATGCGGCCGGTGGCGCGCTGCCGTCCTCGGTGGTGGCCTCCAGGGTGACCCGGGTACCACCGATCAGGTCCAGGCCGAGTTTGGGCTCCAGCCGGTCCTGCCAGCTGCCGCTGGCTCCGGCGAAGAACACCATGAGGTAGAGGACGGCGAAGATAAGCCCGAGTGCGGCGAGTTGCCGCCCGGGGCGCATCTGTCCCTGAGGTGGTGCCACGGCGGTCCTGTCTCCCTGCGCGGTTCGGCCGCTGGTGCCCCGGGCGGCAGCGGTTGGTGCCACTGGTGCGAGCGGCGGTGGGATGGTCGTCGTACCAGCCGCGACCGTCAGGTCGAGCGGTCGTGACCGGCAACACAACGATCAGTATCATCGATGTAACTCGGGTCTGGCGACCCGGGGTGGCTCAGTCCTTGGTCGGCACCTCGTCCGCCGGGGCGGACTCGGTCGTCGCGCTGACGTCGGTCCTAGGCACCACCCGGGCGATCGCCGGTCGGGCGTAGCGCTCGTGCACTCCGGGCGAGACCTCGAGCATCACCGTCTCGTCGTCCATGCTGGACACGGTGCCGTACAGGCCGCCGATGGTGACGACCTCGTCGCCGGTGCTGATCGACGACTGCATCTGCTCGGCTTCGCGGCGCCGCTTCTGCTGCGGCCGGATCATCATGAAGTACATGACGACAAAGAGCAGGCCGATCATCAGGATGGGCATAAAGCTGGCGCCGCCCGCGCCCTCTTGCGCCAAGAACACAACAACAACCTTTCGTCAGCCACTCGCGACGCCGTTACGCTCTGCGGAGGCGGGATCTCACGTGCCGTACAGACCGCGGCGAGTCTAGTCGCTGTGACTGTGAACTCTGTGATCGGCACGGATCACGTTCAGATCACGAGATAGTTTAAGCCTCATCCGAGAATAAATCAGGCATATTGGACACCATGCCGCCTGCCGTACCGGCCCGGGACTGAACACCCGGCACGGCCGGACCGCCGAGCGTTCCCGGCGGCGGCACCCGGCCGAAATGCCGCCAGGTCGCCTCGGTCGCCACCCGCCCCCGGGGGGTACGGGCCAGCAGCCCCGCCCGCACCAGGAACGGCTCGCAGACCTCCTCGACCGTGTCCGGCTGCTCCCCCACCGCCACCGCCAGGGTGGACAACCCGACCGGGCCGCCACCGAACGAGCCGATCAACGCGGTCAGCACCGACCGGTCCAGCCGGTCCAGACCCAGCTCGTCGACGTCGTACACGGCCAACGCCGCCCGGGCGGTATCCCGGTCGACCACCCCGGCCGCCCGCACCTCGGCGTAGTCGCGGACCCGGCGCAGCAGCCGGTTGGCGATCCGCGGAGTCCCCCGGGACCGGCCGGCGATCTCCGCCGCCCCGTCCGGCGTGATCGGCACCGCGAGAATCCCCGCTGACCGGGTCAGCAGCACCTCCAGCTCGGTCGACTCGTAGAAGTCCAGATGCGCGACGAACCCGAACCGGTCCCGCATCGGCCCGGTCAGCAGACCGGCCCGGGTGGTCGCACCGACCAGGGTGAACGGCTCCACGTCCAGCGGAATCGCCGTCGCGCCCGGCCCCTTGCCGACCACCACGTCGACCCGGAAGTCCTCCATCGCGCTGTAGAGCAGTTCCTCGGCCGGCCGAGCGATCCGGTGGATCTCGTCGATGAACAGCACGTCGCCCTCGGCCAGGCTGGTCAGGATCGCCGCCAGGTCACCGGAGCGCTCGATCGCCGGCCCACTGGTCACCCGGATACCCGAACCCAGCTCAGCGGCGACGATGTTGGCCAGCGTCGTCTTGCCCAGCCCCGGCGGGCCGCTGAGCAGAATGTGGTCCGGCGGCGCGCCCCGGCCCATCGCGCCCCGCAGCAGCAGGTCCAGCTGGTCGCGGACCCGGTGCTGGGCGATGAACTCGGCCAGCCGGCGCGGCCGGACGCTGACCTCCGCGTCGCGTTCGGCGTCGCTGGCGTACGCCGACACCAGGCCCTCGACGTCGCCACTCACCGGCTCTTACCCAACAGCCTGATTGCGTGCTTGAGCAGCACCGGGACCGGCGGCGGCGGGCCGTCCAGGCTCTCCGCCACGGCGGCCACCGCCTGGTCGGCCTGCCCGGCGGTCCAGCCCAGCCCGACCAACGCCTGCCGGACCTGTTCCGGCCACGCCCCGGCGGTCACCCCGGCCGCGCCGTCGGCACCCACCGGCACCGGCCCGACCCGGTCCCGCAACTCCAGCACCAGCCGCTCGGCGCCCTTCTTGCCGATCCCCGGCACCCGGGTGAGCGCCGCCGTGTCGGCATTCGCGATCGCCTTGCGCACCGCGTCCGGGGTGAGCACCGACAGCACCGCCTGCGCCAGCCGGGGCCCGACCCCGCTGGCCGTCTGCAGCAGCTCGAACAGCTGCTTCTCGTCGTCGTCGGCGAAGCCGTACAGGGTGAGCGAGTCCTCCCGGACCACCAGGCTGGTGGCCAGCCGGGCCGGGCCGCCGGGCCGCAGGTTGGCCAGGGTGCCCGGGGCACAGTGCACCGCCAGACCGACCCCGCCGACCTCGATCACCGCACTGTCCGGCGCGACCGCCAGCACCACCCCGCGCAGACTCGCGATCATCGGGCACCTCCGCTCCGGGCCGCCCGCTGTGCGGCGGCCAGCCGGTCATGCGTACCACCTCGCCAGATGTGGCAGATCGCCAGGGCGAGCGCGTCGGCGGCGTCCGCCGGGCGCGGTGGGCGGTCCAGCCGCAGCAGCCGGGTGACCATCGCGGTCACCTGGGCCTTGTCGGCCTGGCCGGAACCGGTCACCGCCGCCTTCACCTCACTCGGGGTGTAGGTCCGCACCGGCAGCCCGGCCCGCGCGCCGGCCAGCACGGCCACCGCGCTGGCCTGCGCGGTGCCCATCACGGTACGCACGTTGTGCTGGCTGAACACCCGCTCGACCGCCACGCTGCGCGGCTGGTGCTCGGCGACCAGGGCGGTCAGCCGCTCATCGAGGTGCAACAGTCGGTCCGGCAGGTCGTCGGCCGGGTCGGTCTGCACCACGTGGTACGCGACCAGCCGGCACGGCCGACCCGGCACGCCCTCCACCACGCCGACCCCGCACCTCGTCAGGCCAGGGTCGACCCCGAGCACCCGCACCACCGATCCTCCCCCAGCCGACACCACCGCCACACGTACGTGTGTTCGACACCCTAGCCAACCAGCGGCGGGCCGGGACAGCCGACACGCGTACCGGAGCCACCCGGCCGGTACGTCAGTTCAGCTGCACGTCGATAACCGCGTTCTGGCTCAGGTCGACCGCGTACTCCAGACGCAGGCCGGTGGTGCCGGCGGGGACCTCGAACGGGACGTACCCCTCGACCGAATCACCGGGGGCGAGGGTGACCGCGTCCGGGGCTTCCCCGACCTCGGCGTCGTAGAAGGACGGGGCGTAGGTCTCGTCCGACTCGTCGAGGAGGAAGAACTGCACGACGTTCGACTCCCAGGGTTCGGCGTCGATGTTCTCGATCTTCACCTGGAGGTACAGCACCTCGTTGCCCTCGCCGACCTCCCACAGTGGGGAGCCTGCGGCGGAGGTGCCGAACGATTCGACGGTGATCCTGCGGCCGTTGAGTTCCTCGGTGTACGGGAGTGGCTCCGCCGCGGTGCTGGTGTCACCGCCGGCATCAGCGCCGTCGGCCGGTTCGTCGGCCTGCGACGGCGCCGCTGTCTGCTCGACGTTCGTCGGCGGCGTCTCCTCCGTCGACGAACAGCCTGCGGCGATGAGCCCGAGTACGCCGAGCACGGCGATCTGGGCAACTGCGGCACCGAGTTTCCTGTTGGCCATCGTGTCCTCGTTTCCGGCTCTGTTGCGACTGGATCTGCGCACCCGAACCACGACAGTGGAGAGCCGCCGGCTCAGGTGATCTTTGACGTCCCCGTGACGCTAGGAGACGTTGTCAAACCGCGCGGCACCGAGCGGCAGACAGCCGTGGCCACGATCGCGTAGCCCAGCAGCGAGGGCGTGCAGCGCAAGACTCCGGTCTCGACCAGTTGGTCTCACCGGTCGAGTCCATCGAGGCGGTCGAGGTGGAAGCCACCGGAGGCGGCGATCTCCTGCAGGTCAGCCAGTGCTCGTCGCCGCCGTTCGCGGCTTACTCTCACCACCTGCCGGAGAGCGTCGGTCACCGTCTCCCGCTCCGTGGTCGTGCCCAACGCGGCAGCGGCTTCCGTCAACAGGTCCTCATCAAGATGCAGGTGCGTCGCGGCCATGGACATCTCCCAGGGGATGGTTCTCCGCTCGGCCGGCAGGTGCACGTTGTGCCCGTGCCGGCTCTCGGGACCCAACAGTGCTCCGACGGCTTGATGCCACAGGTGCATCAAGATGCACCTGTGGCATCAGGCTCAACAAGTGCTAGGCCCCGGGGGCGTTCAGCTGGGACCCGGAAGCCTTGGGTCCCGAGGAGGGGCAGAGGAAATGATGGGACTGCCCGCCGCGAGTCGCTCACGGCAGTAGGCGCACACCGGGGCGGGCGTCCTGGTGACCGCCCCGGGCTGGCGCAACGCGTCGCGGTACGCCCGCACGCTGGTGATGCTGCCGTGCCGCCGCGGGTCGTCGCTGACCTCCCGACCGTAGAGCGTCACCCACGAGAACCACTCCGGGGACGGCCATACCTCCTCAACCCGGAGCCGGACCGGGCGATCGGCGTCCACGTGGTCACACTGCCGCAGCGCCACCAGATCACCGGGGCACACCAGAGCTTCGTCGTCAGGCATCGTCCGACGCCCCGTACGACTCGGCGGACTCGTCCTGGTCGTCGTGCGCGGGTATCCGGCGGTCATCAACCCGGAGAGATGCAGTACGGCTCGGATCCGCCGGGCACTACTGGGGTCCCACCGATCCAGGATGGCGACCGCCCGCAGGAACGGCCGGCAGGGTCCGGGTACGCCGCCGCACCGGTGGCACTCACCGGTGGTCCGGTTCGGGATGTGGGTACGGGCGGTCGAGTTCGCGTCGTGGACCGCCCGGGACAGCTCCGGGGACCGGGCGGCCACCGAGGACTCTGCAGACCTGGGCGGACCGTCGGGGTGAGAGATGCGCCCGGTGCTGGCGATGTGGTGGAGGACCCTGCCGGGGTGGACCTGCTGGAACATCAGTGGGAAGCGATCCGGGAGTATGCTCTGCCGCAGGACCAGAGCCTCGACCTGATCATGAAAGCAGTGGATACATGGACGTGACCACGCCGAGCTGGCGCAAGTCGACCCGCAGCAACGGCAGCAGCAACTGTGTCGAGGTCGCCGACAATCTTCCCGGCCGCGTCCACGTCCGGGACACCAAGGACCGCGATGGCGGCACCCTGACCTTCCACCCGGCCGTCTGGTCCCGATTCGTCGAGGTGGCGAAGACGCACAGCTGAATCCGCGTACGGACAGACGACAAGCCCCGGCCCCATCTCAACGGGATCCGGGGCTTTCCGCTGCTGACCAGCGGACAGTAGGCAGCATCAACAGCCCTGGCCGGTCAGCCGACGGCGGCCATGATCTCGTCGGAGACGTCGAAGTTCGCGTAGACGTTCTGCACGTCGTCGCAGTCCTCCAAGACGTCGATCAGCTTGAAGATCCGCCGGGCACCGTCCTCGTCCAGCGGCACGTTCATGCTCGGCACCAGGGACGACTCGGCGGACTCGTAGTCGATGCCGGCGTCGACCAACGCGGTGCGCACCGCGACCAGGTCACCTGGCTCGCTGACCACCTCGAAGGCCTCGCCAAGGTCGTTGACCTCCTCGGCACCGGCGTCGAGCACCGCGAGCATGACGTCGTCCTCGGAGTGCTCGCCCTTGGGCACGATCACCACGCCCTTGCGGGAGAACAGGTACGACACCGAGCCGGCGTCGGCCAGCGAACCGCCGTTACGGGTCAGCGCGGTACGCACCTCGGTCGCCGCCCGGTTGCGGTTGTCGGTCAGGCACTCGACGAGCAGGGCGACACCGTTCGGCCCGTACCCCTCGTACATGATCGTCTGCCAGTCGGCGCCGCCGGCCTCCAGGCCGGAGCCGCGCTTGACCGCGCGGTCGATGTTGTCGTTGGGTACGGAGCTCTTCTTCGCCTTCTGGATGGCGTCGTACAGGGTGGGGTTGCCGGCCGGGTCACCCCCGCCGGTCCGGGCGGCGACCTCGACGTTCTTAATCAGTTTGGCGAACATCTTGCCGCGTTTGGCGTCGATGACCGCCTTCTTGTGCTTGGTCGTCGCCCACTTGGAGTGGCCGGACATGTGCACCTCCGTCGCTTCCCACCTGCGGGGTCAGCCTGCCGCGACGGCCATCTCCACGAACAGTCGGTGCACCCGACCGTCGCCGGTCAGCTCTGGGTGGAAGGCCGTGGCGAGCAGATTGCCCTGCCGAACCGCGACAATCCTACCTGTGGCCGCTCCGGCGGCTACCCGGCCCAGCACCTCGACGTCCTCGCCGACCCGTTCGACCCACGGCGCGCGGATGAAAACCGCGTGGAACGGCGGGCCGTCGACACCGTCGATGACCACCGGCGCCTCGAAGGAATCCACCTGCCGGCCGAACGCGTTGCGCCGCACCGCCATCGAGATGCCGGCGAAGGACAGCTGGTCGGGCCGGCCGTCGAGGATCTCGTCGGCCAGCATGATCATGCCGGCGCAGGACCCGTACACCGGCATGCCGGCGGCGATCCGCTTGCGGATCGGCTCCAGCAGGTCGAACTCGACCGCCAGTTTGCTGATCGTGGTCGACTCGCCGCCGGGCACCACCAAGGCGTCGACCTGCTCCAGCTCCTCGGGGCGACGGACCGGGCGGGCGGTGGCACCGCATTCGGTCAGCGCCCGCAGGTGCTCGCGGACGTCGCCCTGCAGCGCCAGTACGCCGACCCGCACCCGCGCGTCGGGAGCCGACTGGGCCGCGCCGGTCACCAGCCGCGCTCAGCGAGACGGTGCGGCACCGGGATGTCGTCGACGTTGATGCCGACCATCGCCTCGCCGAGCCCACGGGAGACCTTCGCGAGCACGTCCGGGTCGTCGTGGAATGTGGTGGCCTTGACGATCGCCGCCGCCCGCTGGGCAGGGTTGCCGGACTTGAAGATGCCGGAGCCGACGAAGACCCCCTCGGCGCCGAGCTGCATCATCATCGCCGCGTCCGCCGGGGTGGCGATACCGCCGGCGGTGAACAGCACCACCGGCAGCTTCCCGGTCTCGGCGACCTCCCGGACCAGGTCGTACGGGGCCTGCAGCTCCTTCGCCGCGACGTACAGCTCGTCGGGTGACAGGGAGGTCAGCCGGCGGATCTCGGCGCCGATGCGCCGCATGTGGGTGGTGGCGTTGGAGACGTCGCCGGTGCCGGCCTCGCCCTTGGAGCGGATCATCGCGGCGCCCTCGGTGATCCGGCGCAGCGCCTCACCGAGGTTGGTCGCCCCGCAGACGAACGGCACGGTGAACGCCCACTTGTCGATGTGGTTGGCGAAGTCGGCCGGGGTGAGGACCTCGGACTCGTCGACATAGTCCACGCCGAGCGCCTGCAGCACCTGGGCCTCGACGAAGTGTCCGATCCGGGCCTTGGCCATCACCGGGATGGAGACCGCTTCGATGATGCCGTCGATCATG
Organism: Micromonospora sp. ABR4_055; assembly: GCF_056160425.1. Classification (NCBI taxonomy): domain Bacteria; kingdom Bacillati; phylum Actinomycetota; class Actinomycetes; order Micromonosporales; family Micromonosporaceae; genus Micromonospora; species Micromonospora sp. ABR4_055. Next base: position 45,263 of record NZ_JBSWXD010000020.1, on the reverse strand, counting down.
TCTGGGTCGCTCATCCGGGACACACCGCCCTGGGCACGGATGTCGGCGGGCACCCGTTCCAGGGCCATCACCGCGACTGCCCCGGCGTCCTCGGCGATCTTCGCCTGCTCGGGCGTGACCACGTCCATGATCACGCCGCCCTTGAGCATCTCGGCCATGCCGCGCTTGACCCGGGCGGTACCGGTGACGGAGGCGGGCGCGACGGCACCCGGGGCGGCGACCTGAGCAGCGGGGGTCTCGGACACGACGGATCGGCTCCTCGGCGAAGTGCGCGACAGGGGGTACGCCTGGGATGCTACGCCCGCCGGCGGGGTCCACCGACAGCCAATCGACAACCCGGTGGCCTGCCCTGTGGCCCAGATCACTGACAAGGAGCCCAGGTCACCGGCGGGTAGGCGCGATCACCGGCGGGTCGGGTCCACCACCCGGGTAAGGGTCGGATCGTCGATGTCGAAGTAGCGAGGTTCGTCGTGCCGGCGGCCGAAGCGCAGCAGCCGCACCAGCGGCCGCCGGCGGGCCAGCAACGCGTCGCGGACCAGGTCGGTGTGCAGTTGACGGGCCAGCACCAGCCGGCGGCTGGCCACCACCACCGCCTCGGTCGCCGGATCCGGGCTGGTCAGCGCCGTCGCCCGCAACTGCCGGGTGAGGTCGTTCTCGGCGGCCTCACGCTCCTCCGGGGACGCGGCGTCCAACGCGATCCGGGCCGCCGCGTACAGCTCCACCGCGTACTCCTCCTCGGCGAGCACCGCGGCGGCCGCCGCCCGGCGCAGCAGGTGCGCGTCGAGCGCCCGGGCGGCCGCCGCAACCCGGACGTGCAGCCGGTCCACCCGGGCCGCGGTCCAGGTGAGGTACGCCGACAGCAGGACGACCGCGACGCTCACACCGACCACCCACCGCATTCCCGGCATCGTAGTGCCGCCGGTGCAGGCCCCGTGGACCCGATCATGGTGGCTCCGCCCACTCCTGGTAGAGCACCCGCCCGTCGGTGGCTTCGATCGCGGCGGCGTACACCTCCAGCACCTGGCGGGCCACCGCGGGCCAGTCGAAGGTCGCCACCACCTGCCGGGCGTGGTCGGCGAGCGCTTCCCGGCGCGGCGCGTCGTCCAGCAGCCGGGCGACGGCCCGGCGCAGCGCCACCGGGTCACCGGTGGGGAACAGTTCCCCGGCCCGGCCGTCGTCGAGCACCCGGCGGAACGCGTCCAGGTCACTGGCGACCACCGCCGCGCCGGCGGCCATCGCCTCGGTGAGGATCATGCCGAACGACTCACCGCCGATGTTCGGCGCGACGTAGAGGTGCACGCTGCGCAGCATCCGGGCCTTGTCCGGCTCCGACACCAGCCCGAGGAAGGTCACCCGGTCGCGCAGCCCGGCCGGGACGGCGGCGTACAGGTCGTCGGGCCGGCCCGGACCGGCCACCAGCAGCCGCAGGCCCGGGCGGTCCGGGGCCAGCGCGACGAACGCCTCACGGAGCAGACCGAAGCCCTTGCGCGGCTCGGTGAACCGGCCGAGGAAGCCGAGCGTGCCGCCGGTGCCCGGACCGCAGTCACCCGGCCAGCCGGGCAGCGGCTCGGCGTTGGCGTACTTCGCCACCGCCACCCCGTTGGGGATCTCCACCGCGCCGCCGTCGAGGTGTTCGACCTGCACCCTGCGGGCCAGCGCCGACACCGCGATCCGGGCGGTGATCTTCTCCAGCACCAGCTGCAGCATGCCCTGCGCGGCGGCCAGCGCCCGGGACCTGGTCATCGCGGTGTGGAAGGTGGCCACCACCGGACCCCGGGCGCAGAGCACCGCGAGCAGGCTGACGCTGAGCGCGAACGGCTCGTGCACGTGCAGTACGTCGAACTGGCCACGGTTGAGCCAGCGCCGGACCCGGGCGGTGACCACCGGGCCGAAACTCACCCGGGCCACCGAGCCGTTGTACGGCACCGGCACCGAGCGGCCGGCGGCCACCACGTACGGCGGCAGCGCGGCGTCCTCGTCCGCCGGTGCCAGCACGCTCACCTCGTGGCCGAGATCGATCAGCGCCTCAGCGAGGTCGACGACGTGGTTCTGCACCCCTCCGGGGACGTCGAAGGAGTACGGGCACACGATGCCGATCCGCACGGTGGCCCCCGCTCATCCCGGCCCGGTGGCCGAGCTGCCCGACCGGTCCCGGTCGGGGTCGGGGTCGGGCCGCTCGTCCAGCCACAGCCGCTGCATCATGTGCCAGTCCTGCGGGTGGCGGGCGATACCGACCGCCAGCCGGTCGGCGATCTGCTGGGTCAGCAGGCGGACCCGCACGTCCAGCGGGCCGACCGACGGGTCGGGAAGCGGCACCGGCCCGTCCAACGCGCCGTGTGCGCGGTCCGGTTCGAACCACATGGTGGTGACGTAGAGCGGGGCACCGGTACGCAGCGCGAGCAGCGCCGGACCGGCCGGCATCCGGGTCCGGCCGCCGAAAAAACTGACCTCGACGCCCCGGGCGGACAGGTCACGGTCGGCCAGCAGCGGCACGACGTGGCCGGCGGCGAGCCGGTCAATCAGGACGTCGAACGGTGGCCGGGGACCGCCAGAGGCCGGGACGATCTCCATGCCGAGACGTTGCCGGACGGCGACGAACCGGTTGTATACGCCTTCCGGTCGCAGTCGTTCGGCGACCGTGGTCAGCGGCCAGTCGTTGGCCGCCACCCAGGCACCCGCCGCGTCCCAGTTGCCGGCGTGCGGCAACGCCACCACCGAGCCGCGCCCGGCGGCCACGTTGGCGGCGAGCATCTGCGCACCGGCCAGGTGGAAACCGGCGAGCCGCTGCTGTCGACTGAGTGACGGCAGCCGGAACATCTCCATCCAGTACCGGGCGTACGAACGCACCGCGTCCCGGGTGAGCCGGTCGAACTCGGCCGCCGGCAGATCCGGGCCGACCACCCGGCGCAGGTTGGCGGCGAGCCGGCGGACCGACGCCGCGCCGCGCCGGTGCGCCCGGTCGGCGCCGACGCGGAACAGGGCGGCGGCGGCCGGCCGGGGCAGCGTCCGGATCAGCCGCCAGGCCGCCGCGTAGCCCAGCTCGACCGGGGTCACGCGTCCACGCCCTGCGCCGCCTGCCGGGGACCCGCCGCAGCGGTGGTCTGCTGGTGCACGTGGGCGATCCGCTGCCAGACCGTCACCAGCGACAGCGCGGCGAGCAGCCAGAGCGCGGCCGGCAGCCCCCAGCTGACACCGAGGCCGCTGAGCAGGCCGCCGACGCCGACCAGGATCAGCCGCTCGGCCCGTTCGGCGACGCCGACGTTGCAGGTCATCCCGAGCCCTTCGGCGCGCGCCTTCACGTAGGACACGATGCCACCGGCGACCAGGCAGATCAGCGCCGCGACCGCACCCGCCCGGTTGCCGCTGACCGCGAGCCAGTACGCCACCGAGCCGAAGATCGCCCCATCGGCGATCCGGTCCATGCTCGAGTCGAGGAATGCGCCGAAGGTGCTCGACCCGCCGCGCAGCCGGGCCATCGTGCCGTCCAGCACGTCGGTCAGGGCGGACAGCGTGACGATCACCAGACCGGTGATCAGGTGGCCACGGGCGCCGAAGCCGATCGCCCCGACGAGCACACCGACGGTGCCGGCGACCGTGACCGCGTTCGGCGAGATCCCTGCGCCGAGCAGTCCGCGGGCTACCGGCTCGATCACCCGGGTGATGCCCGCGCGGACGGACACTCTGAAGATCTTCGCCATGGCGGTCCCACGATAACGGTCGACGGAAAGGGTCGGCACGGTGGCCACGAACGTGAACCGGTGGCGGTCACCTCGCGCGCCGGACTTGTGTACGGCGCGTCGCGGGTGTGGGATCGACACGTGAACGTGAGCGAGCTCACCCGGGCCCGGTTCACGTTACCGAGCAGGTCCCGCCCGCCTGAAGATGTCGCCGCGGATTCACCCCGCGGTCATCCTCTGCGGTCCCCGGCCGGCCGTTCCGGTCCGGACCGGAGCCCGGCCTGGTCCGCAGCGCGGTCGCCCCACCCAGTCAGGCAGCCAGGAGGTGCGCAGTCATGGCGCAGAAGAACCACGACAGGGGGCCCGCCGGGTCCGTTGCGGTGGTCACCGATCCCGAACGGATCCGCAATGTGGTGCTGGTCGGGCACTCCGGTGCCGGCAAGACCACATTGATCGAGGCGTTGCTGGCCGCCACCGGGACGATCAGCCGGGCGGGGCAGGTCCCGGACGGCACGACGGTCTGCGACCACGATCCGGCCGCGGTACGCCAGCTACGCTCCGTCGCGTTGACCTGCGCGCCACTGTTCCACCGCGACATCAAGGTCAACCTGTTGGACACCCCGGGGTACGCGGACTTCGTCGGCGAACTGCGGGCCGGACTACGCGCCGCCGATGCCGCGCTGTTCGTGGTCTGCGCGGCGGACGGGATGGACGCGGCCACCGCCGCGCTGTGGGAGGAGTGCGCGGCGGTCGGCATGCCCCGGGCGGTGGCGCTCACCCGTCTCGACCATCCGCGCGCCGACGTCGACGAAACCGTCGCGCTGTGTCAACGGGTCTTCGGCGACAACGTGCTGCCGCTGCACCTGCCGATGCTCGCCGACGACGGGGTGGGCATCGCCGGGCTGCTGGATCTGCTCGCCCGGCAGGTGCTGGACTACTCGACCGGCCATCCCCCGCAGGTGCGGGAGCCGGACCCGGAGCACCTGCCGGCGATCGCCGAGGCACGCGACGAACTGATCGAGGGGATCATCGCCGAAAGCGAGGACGAGACCCTGCTCGACCGGTACCTCGCCGGCGAGCAGATCGACCCGAAGATGCTGGTCGACGACCTGGAGACAGCGGTGGCCCGGGGCCACTTCCATCCGGTGCTGCCGGTCTGCGCCCACACCGGGGTCGGGCTCGACGCGCTGCTGTGGCTGTTGACCGCTGCCTTCCCGGCACCGCCCGAGCACACCCTTCCGGCGGTGACCGGGCTGGACGGCACGCCCCGGCCGCCGCTGGGCTGCGACCCGGCCGGCCCGCTGGTCGCCGAGGTGGTCCGGACCACCGTCGACCGGCACGTCGGCCGGGTGTCGCTGGTCCGGGTCTTCTCCGGCACGCTGCGCACCGACCGTACGGTGCACGTGGCCGGGCATGGCCTCAGCCAGCGGGGCCACCCCGACCACGACGCCGACGAACGGGCGGCGCACATCTACAGCCCACTGGGTGCCCAGCTGCGGGAGGTCGAGTTCTGCGTCGCCGGGGACATCTGCGCGTTGACCAAGTCGGGCAGCGCGGAGACCGGTGACACCATCTCGGCGGCCACGGATCCGCTGCTGGTCGAGCCGTGGGAGATGCCCGAACCCCTGCTGCCGGTGGCGGTCGTCGCCCGTACCCGGTCGGATGAGGACGCGATGGCCCGCAACCTGGGCCGGCTGGTCGCCGGTGATCCGACGCTGCGGCTGGAACGCAATGCCGAGACCCGCCAACTGGTGCTCTGGTGCATGGGCGAGGCGCACGCCGACGTGTTGTTGGACCGGCTGCGCTCCGGCGGCGTCGAGGTGGACGTCGAGCCGGTCCGGGTGCCGCTGCGGGAGACGTTCACCGCGCCGGCCCGGGGGCACGGACGACACGTGAAGCAGTCCGGCGGGCACGGACAATACGCGGTGTGCGAGATCGAGGTGGAGCCGCTTCCGGAGGGCAGCGGCTTCGAGTTCGTCGACCGGGTGGTCGGCGGGGCGGTGCCGCACAACTACATCCCATCGGTGGAGAAAGGCGTGCGGGCCCAGATGGACCGGGGCGTGGTCAGCGGACATCCGGTGGTCGACCTGCGGGTGACCCTGGTGGACGGCAAGGCACATCCGGTCGACTCGTCGGACGCGGCGTTCCAGACCGCCGGGGCGCTGGCCCTGCGGGACGCGGCCACCACCGGCCGACCGACGCTGCTGGAACCGGTCGATGCGATCATGGTGCGGGTGCCGACCGGTGCGGTCGGGTCGGTGCTCGGCGACCTGGCCGGCCGACGCGCCCGGGTGCTCGGCACCACCGGCGATGACGAATCCGGCGACCGGACGGTCATCCGCGCCGAGGTGCCGGCGACCGAACTGCTGCGGTACGCGGTGCAGCTGCGCTCGATCACCGGAGGTGCCGGCACGTTCCGGCGGGCGTTCGCCCGCTACGAACGCGTATCGTCCAGTTGACCCTCAGCCTCCGGTCCGACTGCTGTGAACGAGACTGCGTCCGGTGTCGACGACAGTGTCCTCTGCCGGCCGCGGTGTCCAGCCGAAGGTTTCGCGGGCGGCGTCGGTGCAGACCGGGCGACGCACCCCCAGGTTGCCGACCATTGCCCGCAGCTGCGGGACGAACGGGGCCAGAATCCGCACCAGCGTCGATGGCATCGCTCGGATGGAGACCTTCGCTGCGTCCGCGCCGAGCCGGCGGCGCAGGATCGCGGCGATATCCCGCAACGACAGCAGGGCGCCGCTGGCGGCGAGGTAGCGGTGCCCGGCGGCTTCCGGCGTCAGCATGGCGGCCATCTGCAGGTCTGCGAGGTCCCGCACATCGACCGGGGACACCCACAGGTCGGGAACGCGCGGCATCCGGCCGGACAGCATCGCCTGGATGATGCCTACCGAGGGGGGATGGTCGCTGCTGAGGACCGGCCCGAAGATTCCGGTGGGGTTGAGGACCACCAACTCCACACCTCCGTCGGTACCCTCGACGAAGTCCCATGCCGCCCGCTCGGCGACGGTCTTGGACTTGATGTACGGGTCGATACCCGGCGCGTCGGGATCCGTCCAGTCCTGTTCGGTGAAGGGACGGTCCGGCGGTTGCTGGCCATAGCCGACCGCCCCAAACGACGACGTCATCACCACTCGATGTACTCCTGCGTCGCGGGCGGCCCGCAACACTCTGAGCGTGCCGTCGCGGGCCGGCAAGACCAGATCGTTCTCGTTGGCCGGTCGGATTCCGGGGAACGGGGAGGCGATGTGCAGGATGTAGCGACAGCCCTGTGCGGCGGCGTCCCAGCCGGCGTCCTCGGTGAGGTCGGCGGTCACCACCTCGATGGAGTCGTCGCCGACGGTGCGGCGTAGCTCGGGGGTCCGGGCCGGCGAGCGTACGGTTGTCCGGACCTGGAAGTTGCGGGCCAGGGCACCTCGGATCACGTACGAGGCGACGAAGCCGGTGCCACCGGTGACCAGGATACGGTTTGTTGACATCGAGATTCCCCAAACTTGACAGCGCGAACCAACGATCACGGACCGTGATCGCTCGGGACAGGCAACGAGCTCGTCGGATGACCTGGGCCAGACGGCGCGGGAGCTGACTCAGCCGCGCGTCGCGCTCAGCAGCGGCAACAGGACCTCATCGACGATTCGGGCGGCCAGGCCGGGCCGGTGACCGAGGTAGAGCTGGCCGGCCAGCAACGGCCCGAGGAGGATCTGGTCCACCAGATCGAGGACCGGGTTGTCCGGGCCGATCCGCCCGGCGTCGACGTGTCGCTGAAGCATCCGACGCATCGCCTGGATCTGCGGCTCGATCATGAGCTCGCGGAGGGCGAGCATCAGCTCGGGATTGAGCAACACGTCCCGGGCCAGACCCGTCATGGCCGCGTCATGCGAGTCCCTGATTCGGGCCGCGTCGCTGGCTATCGTCGCCAGTGCCAGCAGGTCGCCGCGGAGGGAGCCGGTGTCGATTTCGATCGCCGGAGCGGGCTTCTGCGCCTGCAGAGCCCGAATGACCAGCATCGACTTGCTCTCCCAGCGCCGGTACAACGTAGCGGTGCTGGCCTTTGCCGCAGCCGCGATGTCGTCGATGGTGACCGCGTCGTAGCCGCGCTCGCGCACCATCGCCAGTGCGACCGTCAGCAGCTCCTGCTCGCGCTCCGCCGAGAGCCGGCTGCGACGCGGTCTGGCCTGCGTCTCCGACACCGTCACCTCCTCGCCCCTACCGACACTACGACAACCATATACCGAAATCAAGTTTTCGACAACTAGTTTTCGCTAACGGGGACACCCCTGTCAGGTCGCCGGCCACGCCCCGCTGAACAGGTCGCGGGTGTCGGCGAGCAGCTGCGGCAGCACCTTGGTACGGCCGATCACCGGCATGAAGTTCGCGTCCCCGCCCCACCGGGGCACCACGTGCTGGTGCAGGTGGGCGGCGATGCCGGCACCGGCGACCGTGCCCTGGTTCATCCCGATGTTGAAGCCGTGCGCGCTGCTCACGGCGCGGACCACCCGCATCGCGGTCTGGGTGAACTCGGCCAGCTCGGCGGTCTCGGCCCGGTCCAACTCCGGGTAGTCCGCGACGTGCCGGTACGGGCAGATCAACAGGTGACCGGGGTTGTACGGGTAGAGGTTGAGCACGGCGAAGACCCGTTCGCCCCGGGCCACCACCAGACTCTGCTCGGCCGGCCGACCGGGGGCCAGGCAGAACGGGCAGCCGGTCGGCGAGTCGTAGCCACCGTCGGGCCGGTCCGCACCGGAGATGTACGCCATCCGGTGCGGTGTCCAGAGTCGTTCCAGGCCATCCGGGCCCGGTTGTCCGGTCGTGCCAGTCACCCCGTGATCGTACGGGCTCGGCCGGCCGGACTCACCCGACGGCGACCCGGCTCACTGCCCGGCGGGCCCCTGCTGACCGTCGGACCCCGACTGACTGTCGGGAACGGTCGCGGTCGGGTTGACGTTGGTCCGGGACCGCACCACGTCGACGACGTGGGCCACCGCCTGAGCCAGCGGCACTCCGTTACGCTGTGAACCGTCGCGGTAGCGGAACGAAACGGTCCCGGCCGACACGTCGGCGTCGCCGGCGATCGCCATGAACGGCACCTTCTGCTGCTGGGCGGTGCGGATCTTCTTCTGCATCCGGTCGTCGGAGAAGTCCACCTCGGCCCGGATGCCCTCGGCGCGCAGCATGGCGACGAACTCGGCCAGGTAGTCGCCGTGGTCGGTGCGGATCGGGATGCCGATCACCTGCACCGGGGCCAGCCAGGCCGGGAACGCGCCGGCGTAGTGCTCGGTGAGGATGCCGAAGAACCGCTCGATCGACCCGAACAACGCCCGGTGGATCATCATCGGCTGCTGCCGGGTGCCGTCGGCGGCCTGGTACTCCAGGCCGAACCGCTTCGGCTGGTTGAAGTCCAGCTGGATGGTGGACATCTGCCAGGTCCGGCCGATCGCGTCACGGGCCTGCACCGAGATCTTCGGGCCGTAGAAGGCCGCGCCGCCCGGGTCGGGCACCAGCTCCAGCCCCGAGTCGATGGCCGCCTGCCGCAGGGTCTCGGTGGCGTCGGCCCACTCGGCCGGGTCGCCGATGAACTTGTCCGAGTCGTCGCGGGTGGACAGCTCCAGGTAGAAGTCGTCGAGGCCGTAGTCCCGCAGCAGGTCGAGCACGAAGGCGAGCAGCGAGCGCAGCTCACCGGGCATCTGCTCCCGGGTGCAGTAGATGTGCGAGTCGTCCATGGTCAGCCCGCGCACCCGGGTCAGGCCGTGCACCACGCCGGACTTCTCGTACCGGTAGACGGTGCCGAACTCGAACAGCCGCAGCGGCAGCTCCCGGTACGACCGCCCCCGCGACCGGAAGATCAGGTTGTGCATCGGGCAGTTCATCGCCTTGAGGTAGTACTGCGCGCCTTCCATCTCCGCCGGCGGGAACATGGTGTCGGAGTAGTACGGCAGGTGCCCCGAGGTCTCGAACAGCTGGGACTTGCTGATGTGCGGGGAGTAGACGAACTCGTACCCGGCCTGCTCGTGCCGACGGCGCGAGTAGTCCTCCAGCTCCCGACGGATGATGCCGCCCTTGGGGTGGAACACCGCCAGCCCGGATCCGATCTCGTCCGGGAAGCTGAACAGGTCGAGGTCCGCGCCGAGCTTGCGGTGATCGCGGCGGGCGGCCTCGTCGAGCAGCTTCAGGTACGCCTTGAGCGCGTCGCGGGTCGGCCAGGCCGTGCCGTAGATCCGCTGCAGCTGCGGGTTGCGCTCGGATCCCCGCCAGTACGCCGCCGCGCTGCGCATCAGCTTGACCGCGCCGATCAGCCGGGTGGACGGCAGGTGCGGGCCCCGGCACAGGTCCGACCAGCAGGTCTTGCCCGAGGTCGGGTCGAGGTTGTCGTAGATGGTCAGCTCGCCGCCGCCGACCTCCATCACCTCGCTGGCGTCGAAGTCGGCGGTGCCCTTGACGTCGACCAGCTCCAGCTTGTACGGCTCGTCGGCGAGCTCCGCCCGGGCGGCGTCGAGGTCGGCGAACCGCCGCCGCCGGAACCGCTGCCCGGATTTGATGATCTCCTGCATCCGCTTTTCCAGCTTGTCGAGGTCCTCGGGCTGGAATGGCCGGGCGACGTCGAAGTCGTAGTAGAAGCCGTTGGTGATCGGCGGGCCGATACCCAGTTTGGCCTCCGGGAACAGGTCCTGCACCGCCTGGGCGAGCACGTGCGCGGTGGAGTGGCGCAGTACCGCGAGCCCGTCCGGGGAGTCCAGGGCGACCGGCTCGACCCCGGTCTCGGCCTCCGGTGACCAGTCCAGGTCACGCAGGGTGCCGTCGGGGTCGCGGACCACGACGATCGCCTTCGGGCCGTTCACCGGCAGACCGGCGGCGGCGATCGCGTCCGCGGCCGTGGTCCCGGCCGGGACCACGACGGGTTCGGCCTGGGGACTGGCTGCGCTTGCGGACACGACGGGCTCCTCACGGTCGATGAATCGGTGCGTACGGTGGTCCGGCACGGGCCGGCCGGCGCGCGGTGCTCCGGTGGCCGGGGTGGGCCCGGCCGGCCATGATGCTATCGCCCTCCGTCGGCGTGACCGGGTGTCGGTCCGGTTGCAACGCCTGACGTCGACCCGGTTCCGGCGTTAGATTGACGCCGTGGCTGCCACCGACATGGTCGGCGCTCTACGGCGCCGATACGACTCATTTTTCGCCAGCCGGCGGCCGGTGCCGTTCGCCGTGCTGGACGTCGCCGGGACGGAGCACCGCTTCGGCCCGGGCGACCCGCAGTTCACCATCGCCGTACGTCACCCCCGTGGTGCCCGGGCGCTGGCCGCGTTGGACCAGTTCGCGGTCGCCGTGGCGTACCTGCAGGGCTGGCTGGACGTGGAGGGTGACCTGTCCGCCGCGCTGCGGATGCGGGCGTTCTTCACCGACCTGCATCCGGTGGCCCGGTTCTCCGGCGTGTTCACCGGGCTGCTGCGCGGCCGGCGGGAGGACGACCGACGGGCGATCTCCCACCACTACGACTCGGAGTCGGAGTTCTTCCTGACCTTCCTCGACACCCGGCACCGCTGTTACACGGAGGGCGTGTTCGCCGCCGACGACGAGCCGCTCGAGGACGCGATGACCCGCAAGATGGACCTGGCGCTGGAGGCGATCGGGGTCAAGCCGGGTGACCGGGTGCTGGAGGTGGGCGGCGGCTGGGGTGCGTTCGCCGAACACGCGGCCCGGCAGGGCATCGAGGTGACCACCACGACCCTGTCGCGGGAGTCGGAGCGCTACCTCGTCGACCTGTTCGATCGGGAGCAGCTCGACGTACGGGTGGTGCGGCAGCACATCTTCGGCTTCACCGACGAGCGTCGCTACGACGCGATCGTCAACATGGGGGTGACCGAGCACCTGCCGGACTACCGCCGCAGCCTGCGCAAGTACGCGGAGCTGCTCAGGCCCGGCGGGCGGGTCTACCTCGACGCGCTGGCGATGCGGCGCAAGCACGTCGCGTCGGCGTTCATGAAGCGCTACATCTATCCGGGCCGGTCCGCGCCGCTGCTGCTGCACCAGTACCTGCGGCACGTGGCCCGTTCCCCGTTCGAGCTGTGCAGCATCGCCGATGACCGGCACAACTACTACCTGACCTGCCGGGAATGGGCCCGGCGGCTGGACGCGGCCCGGGACGAGGTGGTGCAGCGCTGGGGGGAGCCGATGTACCGGCGGTTCCGGATCTTCCTGTGGGGGTCGGCGGCCGGCTTCGACACCGGGATGGTGCAGGCGTACCGCTGGGTGTTGCGGCTGCCCTGAGCCATCGTCGGCGGCGACCGACCCAGCGATCGTCGTCGACGGGACCGCGACGTACGTCGGACTGCGCCGCCGTGCGCGGTGACCGCGGTCACCGCCGACTTGCCAGGGGCAGTACGGTCGTGAGGTGGCTACGGTGCTCCTGGTCGAAGACGACCACGTTGTGCGCGGCGCCATGTTGCGCTCGCTGGCCGACCGCGGGCACGCGGTCCATGCGGTCGGCACCGCCCTGGACGCGCTACGCCGGGTCGCCGCGGAAACCCCCGACCTGGTGGTTCTCGACCTGGGCCTGCCGGACCTGGACGGGTCGGACGCGTTGCGGATGCTGCGCGGCATCACCGACGTGCCGATCATCATCGCCACCGCCCGCGACGACGAGCAGGCGATCGTCCGGCTGCTGCGGGCCGGGGCCGACGACTACATGGTCAAGCCGTTCACCGGCGCGCACCTGGACGCCCGGATCACCACGGTGCTGCGCCGGGCCGGCCGGGCGAGCCGGTCGGTGCCGCCCGCCGTGCACCAGGTCGGTGGGCTGCGGGTCGACGTCGGCGAACGCAGCGCCACGCTGGACGGCGAGGCCCTGGCGCTGACCCGCAAGGAGTTCGACCTGCTGGCCTATCTGGCCGCCCGCCCAGGTCGGGTAGTGTCCCGCCGGGAGCTGTTGGAGGAGGTATGGCGGCAGCCGTCGGTCGGCGAGGACCAGACCATCGACGTGCATCTTTACTGGCTTCGCCGCAAAATGGGCGAATCCGCAGCGAAGCCGCGCTACCTGCGCACCGTGCGGGGGGTCGGCTTCCGGCTGGTGGTACCGGACTGAGGTTGGCGCTGGCCTACCTCGGGGCCGGCATGGCATCGATCATCGCGTTGGCCTTCCTCATCCCGCTCGGCCTGCAGCTGCAGCGGGAGACCCGCGAGCAGGCACTGGCCGACGCGGCCCGGCGTGCCGCCGTGGTGCGCGGCGCGTTGGCGGTCAGCAACGACCCGGAAGGGGTCCGCCGGGCCGTGGCCGGTCTCGGCGAGAGCACCGACCGGCAGCCGGTGGTGCACGGACTCGACCCGGTCGGCACCGTACGCGCGACCAGCCAGCAGGTCACCGACGCCGCCGCCGGCACCGGGCCGACGGTGGTGGCCACCGACGGCGGGGTGCTGCACCTGGAGCCGGTCACGGTCGGTGAGGCGGTCACCGTCGTCGAGGTCTTCGTCGCCGACGGCGAGCTCAACCGGGGTGCGGCCGGCACCTGGCTGCTGCTGGTCGGCATCGCCGCAGGTCTGGTCGTCTGCTCGGTCATCGTCGTGGACCGGATCGCCGCGCGCGCCGTCGCCGCGACGAAAGGGCTGGTCGACGCGGCGATGGCGGTCGGTGACGGGGATCTAGCGGTACGCATCCAGCCTGACGGGCCGCGCGAGCTGGCCGAGGCCGGGTACGCGTTCAACCGGATGGCGGACCGGCTGGTCACCTCCCGCACCGACGAACGTGAACTCGTCGCCGACCTGTCCCACCGGCTACGCACCCCGCTGACCGTACTGCGGCTGGACGCCGACGCGCTCGACTCCGACGACACCAGCGTCGGCTCGTTCAGCGAGGCCGAGCTGGACCGGCGGCGGACGATCCGCCGGATCCGTCAGGCGATCGTCACCCTGGAGGGTGAGGTCGACGTTCTGATCAACACGACCCGCAAGACGGTCACCCAGGAGGTCGGCCAGGGCAGCTGCGACGTCGCCGAGGTGGTCCGCGACCGGATGGTCTTCTGGTCGGCGCTGGCCGGCGACCAGAACCGGCCGTACAACGTGATCGGCGCGCAGCTGCGGACCCCGGTGCCGGTGCCCCGGGCCGAGCTGGCGGCCGCGCTCGACGCGGTGCTCGGCAACGTGTTCCGCTACACGCCGCAGGGCACCGCGTTCGAGGTGGCGGTGTCCCGCCGGGACGGGTACGTGGCGATCCGGGTCGACGACGCCGGGCCGGGTATCGCCAACCCGGACCGGGCACTGCGGCGCGGCGCCAGCGACCAGGGCTCCACCGGGCTCGGCCTGGACATCGCCCGTCGGGTGGCGTTGCAGGCGAACGGGTCGGTCAGCCTGGACCGGGCCCGGCTCGGCGGGGCGAGCGTGGTGATGCTGCTCGCCGACGCCGAGGCCGCCCCACCCCGCCCGATGAGCCGGTTCGGGCTGGTCGGCCGGCTGGCCCGGGAACGCGACCGGGAGCGGGAGCGGGGCCGGGGCCGGACCCGTCGCCGGCCGGCGCCGCGCTGACCGGCAGATCACGGCCGGGTCTTCGCCGGCACAAGTATTCCTTAGGTCTGGCTTAACGTCGTTCCGCAGGCCCTGCGCCGGATGGCAGCATCTGTTCCGAACCCATCGGCGTTTCCTGGACGACTCACCCGCAGTACCGTCCCAAATCCCCAGTCCAGGGACGCTTGCGCGCGGCGGGGCCCGGTCCCCAACACCAATTTCCCGCCACGCGCCCACCCTGGACAGAGGCAGGTCGACGTGTCACCGTCAGCCGCTGCGCCGCCGCCGGCCGCTGAGCCACCGCCAGCCGGATCACCCACCGTCGACCAGGACGAAGCCAGGCCGATCACCACACGGCAGGTGCTGCGTTGGATGACGGTGATCGGCGCGCTGGTGGTCGCGGTCCTCGCCTGCTGGCAGGACCCGAGCTACGCGACCTGCGCCGCCAGATAGCCGTCGATCTCGTCCCGCAGCCGCCGCTTCTCGGCGGCGGACAGGAACGAGGCGGTCACCGCGTCGCGGGCCAGGCCGGCGAGCTGTTGCGGGCCGGCCCGCAACAGGGACGCGGCCACCGCGTACTCCTGGTTGAGGCTGGTGCCGAACATCGGCGGGTCGTCGGAGTTGATCGTCACCAGCAGGCCGGCGGCGACCATGTCGGCGAGCGGGTGCGCGGACAGCTGCGGCACCGCGCCGGTGTGCAGATTGGACGTCGGGCACACCTCCAGCGGAATCCGCCGCTCCGCCAGGAACGCCACCAGCTCCGGGTCCCGCACGCTGGACGTGCCGTGGCCGATCCGTTCGGCGCCCAGCTCGCGCAGCGCGTCCCAGACCGTCTCCGGACCGGTGGTCTCGCCGGCGTGCGGCACCGAATGCAGCCCGGCCGCCCGGGCCTGGTCGAAGTACGGCTTGAACTGGGGCCGGGGGACGCCGATCTCCGGCCCACCCAGACCGAAACTGATCAGACCGTCCGGGGCCTCGTCGAGGCAGATCCGCAGCGTCTCCTCGGCCGCCGGCAGCCCCGCCTCCCCCGGTATGTCGAAACACCAGCGCAGCTCGATGCCGAAGTCGGCGCGGGCCCGTCGCCGGGCGTCCTCGATCGCCGTGCACAACGCGGGCGCGGGAATGCCACGCCGCACGTGCGAGTACGGCGTCACCGTCAGCTCGGCGTACCGGACCTGCTGGGCGGCCAACTCGCGGGCCACCTCATGGGTGAGCACCCAGACGTCCTCGTCGTCGCGGATCAGATCGACGACGCTCAGGTAGATCTCGACGAAGTGTGCGAAGTCGCGGAACACGAAGTAGTCGGCCAACGCGGCCTCGTCGGCGGGGACCGGGGACCGCCCCTCGTGCCGCTGGGCCAGCTCGGCGACGATCCGCGGCGACGCCGACCCGACATGGTGCACATGCAGCTCGACCTTCGGCAGCCCGGCGATGAAGTCCGACAGCACGGACTGAGACTCCGACAGCACGGGCGGAGACGACGGTTGCTGGCTCACCGTGGCGTTCGACCTCCTCGGGAAAACGGACATCCCCGACGGGGGCCCGGCTGCGCCGAGCGTACCGCTCGGGCGGTCGTCTAGGCTCGCCCGGTGGACAAGCGTACGTTTCCGCGGCTCGGCCGCACGGTAGGGGCGATCGGTCTGGGTGCCTGGCAACTCGGCGCCGACTGGGGGACGGTCAGCGAGGACGAGGCGGAGGCAACGCTGCGCGCCGCCGTCGAAGCCGGCACCACCTTCCTGGACACCGCCGACGTGTACGGCGACGGGCGCAGCGAACGGATCATCGGCCGGTTCCTGCGGGAGTCGGCCGGCGACGATCTGTTCGTCGCCACCAAGATGGGACGCCGGGTGGCGCAGCACCCGTCCGCGTACGTGCTGGACAACTTCCGGGCCTGGACCGACCGGTCCCGGGCGAACCTCGGCGTCGACCGCCTCGACCTGGTCCAGTTGCACTGTCCGCCGACCGAGGTGCTGCGCACCGACGCGGTCTACGACGCGCTGGACGCCCTCGTCGCCGAGCAGCGAATCGCCGCGTACGGCGTGAGCGTGGAGACGGTCGACGAGGCGCTGGCCGCGATCGCCCGGCCGGGCGTGGCCAGCGTGCAGATCATCCTCAACGCGTTGCGGCTCAAGCCGCTGGAGCGGGTGCTGCCGGCCGCTGCCGCCGCCGGGGTCGGGATCATCGCCCGGGTGCCGCTGGCCAGTGGCCTGCTCTCCGGCCGGTACGACGAGAACACCCGGTTCGCCGCCGACGACCACCGCACCTTCAACCGGGACGGCTCGGCGTTCGACGTCGGTGAGACGTTCTCCGGAGTCGATTTCCACACCGGGTTGGCCGCCGTGCGTCGGCTCGCCCCACTGGTGCCGCCGCAGGCCACCATGGCCCAGTTCGCGTTGCGCTGGATCCTGGACCAGCCCGGGGTGACGGTGGCGATTCCTGGTGCCCGCAACCCCGCCCAGGCGCAGGGCAACGCGGCAGCCGCGGAGCTCGCGCCGCTGGACGACGCCACCCAGCGGACGGTGCGGGAGGTCTACGACGACCTGATCCGGCCCCAGGTGCACCACCGGTGGTGACCCGCCGCCCGGCGCTGCGCACGAGCAGGGGCCCGGTCGCGCACGAGCGAGGGCCCCGTTGTGCCGGCAGAAACAACGGGGCCCTCGTCACGACCTTCGCGGGTCGGTGCCAGCCCGACCGCCGGACGGCACCGGCGACCGAGGTCAGATCGGGCGGACCTGCTCGGCCTGCGGACCCTTCTGGCCCTGGGCGATCTCGAACTCGACCCGCTGGTTCTCCTCCAGCGTGCGGTAGCCGCTGGTCTGGATGGCCGAGAAGTGGACGAACACGTCAGCACCCCCGCCGTCGACGGTGATGAAGCCGAAGCCCTTGTCTGCGTTGAACCACTTCACGGTTCCCTGCGCCATGTGTATCTCCTTCTGAAACTGGCGGCCAAGCACGCCGTGCGGCCGGTTGGCCGTTTTCGAGCAGCGGCGCCTGAGGTGGCCCCCGACGAAGGAGGACTTCTCTCAACCCACGCTGTCTCGCAACAGCGTGGACAGCAAACCACGTACGCAAAAACTTCGCACAGCCTACCTGACGAACGTCTCCGACATGTGACCTGAGACGCCGTTCGCGCCCTCGTGGCGTGCCCGAATCTGGTCGCCGTCCGGGCCCGGTCCGGTCTGGTCGTCGCGCCTCTGACCAGCGGCGGCGGCGCTCACGACGGCCAACGGCCGGTGAGCCGGCGCACGCCGGTCGCGCCGCCGCGATCCACCGCGGCCCGGACGACTGAGAAGATCGCCCCCTGCAGTGCGGCCGCAGCCAGCACCTCGCCCCAACCACGCTCCTCGTCGATGGCGTTGGGTGCCTCGTCGTCGCCGGCGGCGAGCTTCCACACCTGCCGGAATATCGCCCCGGCCAGGGCACCCGCCGCCAGGCCGAGCACCAGGCCGACCGGCCGGTAGGCCAACTTGTTGAGCGGTTTGCTCACCCGCGCCTCCCTCTCCTCGTCAACCACACCAGTACCACCGTCACCACCGTGCCGGCCACCACCAGGGCCGGGACCGTGACGGTACGCCGGTCGGGCCGGCGCGCCGTGGCCGCCGCCTGTCGGGCCGTATCACGCAGCCGCAGCCGGGCGCGGTCGGCCCCCAGCCGCAGCCGGCTTTTCACGTCGGTCTTAGCGGCCAGCGCCTGCACCGTCTGGCCCAGTTCGGCCCGGGTCTGCCGGATCTCGGCCCGGAGCAGGTCAAGATCGCCGGTGCCGTTACCGGACCTGCCGTTGTGCGACGTCACGACTGCCGCCCCCGCTTCATTGCCGCGCCGACCACCGTCACGTCCGCCCGTACGCTGTCCGCCGCCGCCGTCGGCACCGGCGGTGCCGCCTGACGGACCTGCCGTCGCCCGGCGAGCGCCAACACGCCCGCGACCAGGAACAGCAGCACCGCGACGGCCAGGGCGGCCAGCCACGGCGGCCAGGCCTGGGCGAGCAGCAGCACGCCGGCGCCGATCAGCACACCGAGGCCGTAGAGCGCGATGACCCCGCCACCGCCGAACAGCCCGATCCCCAGTCCGGCATGCTTTCCCTTTTCGGTCAGTTCGGCACGGGCGAGCGCGATCTCGTCGCGCACCAGTCGCGATATCTGCTCACCGGCCTGTTGCACGAGTTCCGCGGTGGACCGCTCGGCGGGCGGCCGGTGCAAAGTGTCGGCCATGGTGCCTCCTTTCCCGCTGTTCGCCGCTGTATGCCCGGCCCGGACCTTCGTCAATCCTGCTGACTGCGATCCCCGGCGGCGGATTCCTCGGGTCCGACGAAGACCGACGCACGGGCGTCGCCCTCGGCGTCACCACCGAACAGCCGGGCGTCGTCGGGTACCTCGTGCCCGCCGCCAGTGGTGGACGTAACCGGTCCGGCCGGGTGACGGCCGTTGCGCTGCCCGCCGGTGACCGGCCGGTGCCGCAGGTCCAGCCAGTCCAGCAGGCTGTCCCCGTCGCCGACCTCGGCCCGCCACCGGGGCAGCGCGGTCGGTCGCTGTTCGCGGACCCAACTGGCCAGGTGTTCGCGGACCTGGCACCGCAGATCCCACAGGCTCGGCGAGTCGGCGGCGCTGACCAGGGCCCGCAGCCGGACCGTACCGCCGGTGGCGTCGGTCACCTGCAGCACACACACCCGGCCGTCCCACAGCTCGGTGCCCTCCACCAGTCGGCGCAGTTCCTCGCGCATGGCCTGGACCGGAACCGACCAGTCCAGGTCGAACTCGGCGGTGCCCAGCACCGCGGCCTTGGTCCGGGTCCAGTTCTGGAACGGCGTGGTGGTGAAGTAGGAGGTGGGCAGGATCAGCCGCCGATCGTCCCAGATGTGCACCACCACGTAGCTGAGCGTCAGCTCCTCGATCCGGCCCCACTCACCCTCGACCACCACGACGTCGTCGATACGAACCGCGTCGCTGAAGGCCAACTGCAGCCCGGCGATGACGTTGCTCAGCAGGCTCTGCGCGGCCAGCGCGCCGACCACACCGATCACCCCGGCGGAGGCGAGCAGGCTCGCGCCGACACCGCGTACCGCCGGGAAGGTCATCAGCATCACCCCGACGGTGAGGATGACGATCACGGCGATGGTGACCCGACGCAGCATCACCACCTGGGTGTGCAGCCGGCGGGCGTGCCGGTTGTCCGGCACGTCGGTGCGGAACCGGGCCAGCGTGGTGTCCTCCATGGCCAGCAGCAGCGCCCCGACCAGCCAGGCACACGCCGCGATCATCGCGAGGACCAGCAGGTGCAAGGTGGTACGCCGCCACGGCTCACCGACCGCGTAACCGGTCGAGAAACGGACCGCGAGCTGAATGGCCGTCACGGTCGCGGCCGCCCGCGTCGCCCGGTGCGCGTGGGTCGAGACCTCGGCGAGCAGTACGGAACGTCGGCCGAGACGCCGGACGACCCGGTGGCCGATCGCCACCGCGGTCACCGCGAGTACCGCCGCCGCGACCGTGACGAGCACCGTCCAGACAACCGGATGCACGGATGGATCCCCCTCCACATCGCCATCAATAGTGACAAAAGGTCAATGATGCCGGGTGAAGTTGGGCCATGCCATGGGTGCTAGATCACACTTTCCGGTAGCGGGACTGGGCGAAGCAGTAGACACCGAAGGCGGCAAAGCCGGCCGCTACCAGTGCCAACAGGACAGACCCGAACGCCTGCTCGCGCAGGGTGTGCAGGGCTGCGTCCAGGCCCCGGGCCTGCTCCGGCTCGAACTGGACGGCAGCGGTCACCAGCAGCGCCCCGGCGGTGCCGTAGGCGACACCCTTGGCGACGTAGCCGGCCGTACCCAGCCGGCAGACGACCTTGCGCACCCGGGCGTTCATCGCCCCGGTCCGCAGGTGTTCGGCGAACCGCCGGGTGACGCCGTTGACGACCATCCCGGCACCGATGCCGATCACCACCAGGCCGGCGAACCCGACCAGCCACCGGCCGCCGGGGGCGGACATCACCCGTTCGCTCATCGCCTGCTGCTGGTCGGCGGTGTCGGCGTTGGCGTTGCGGAACACCTGGACGGCGGTCCAGGCGAAGGACAGGTAGACCACGGTCCGCCCGACCGAGATGACCCGTTCGACCGTCCGCTTGTTGCCCTGCTCGGCACGGTGCCCGACGGCGGCCTCGATGCCCTGCCACACCGCCATCGCGGCCAACCCGACCGCGACGGCGATCAGCAGCACCCCGCCGAGCGGCTGCGCGGCGAGGGTACGCAGCGCGCCGGACTGGTCGCCGTCGGCGGCCGGGCGGCCGAAGGCGATCTGCAGTGCCAGCCAGGCCACCAGCAGGTGCACCAGGCCGTACCCGAGGAAGCCGGCTCTGGCGAGCAGCTTCAAGGATCGACTGTTACCAAGCTGGTGGGCGGTGCGCTGGGCATCCCTGGTTTTCGGCATGGCGCTCCATATGACCGGTCAGCGCCGCCACCAAACGTGCCCGACCGGTGGTCAGCCCAGTTGCCGGGCGACCCGGATCGCCACCTCCGAATCGGTGGCCCGCTCAAGGCTCACGTCGAACCCGCCGACCTCGGTGGCCTGCTCGCCGACGGTCAGGGTGACCTGCTCGCCGGCCACCTCGACAGTGACCCGGTCGCTCTCGGCGCCGATCAACCGGGCCTCGATGCCGAGAAAGCTCGCACTGGCCTCGACTCCCCGGGAGAAGGTCACCGTGCAGGCGTCCAGCCCGCAGTCGGTGCTGGCGCCCTCGGAGCTGCAACCGGCGAGCAACGCCGCGCCGAACGCCAACCCGGCGGCCAGAGCGGCGATCCGGGAGGTGGTACCGGCCCGCCGGCTGGTGGATCGGGCGGCGCTGGAGGCGGATGGCAGCTGGGGTGCGATGGTCACCGGCCAAGCGTACTTGGCGCTCGTGACGGCGCCCCGGAGCACTCGTGCCAGCCACCGCACCCAGCCGGCGAGGCGGCGGGCCGACGGTTAGGCTCGAAGCCGTGCCGGCCTGCCGACCGCGTCGGCCCCGGCTGAGTCGGCCTTGAGGCGAGTCGGCCCCTGAACCGAGGAGGTGTCCGACCGTGACGATGCTGGTGGAGGACAATCCGGCGCGAAACCGGTTCGAGATCCTGATCGACGACGGCCTGGCCGGGTTCGCCAGCTACCGTCCGGGTCCGGCGACGGTGACCGTGACGCACACCGAGATCGATCCCGCGTACCGGGGACGAGGTGCCGGTGACGCCCTCGCCCACGGGCTGCTCAGTCAGATCCGCGACCGTGGAGAGCAGGTGGTGCCCCAGTGCCCGTTCATCGCCGCCTACATCGATCGGCATCCCGAGTTCGCCGCGCTGGTCGCCGGTGACTGAGCAGCGCCGGCCCGGCCTGGCGCGTACGGCGGTCGCGGTGGCCGGCGTACTCGTGCTGGCCGCCACGGTGGTGGCGGCAGGCGGCTGGCTCGGCTGGTTCAGCGATCCGACGATCTCCGACGCGCCCGAGGCGTCGGCCGACGTCGAGGTCGTCGCGACCGGACTCGCCGCACCATGGGATCTCGCGTTCCTACCGGACGGCACGGCCCTGGTGACGGAGCGGGACACCGCGCGGTTGCTGGCTGTGGACGCGCAGGGCAGCACCCGGGAGATCACCGGGGTCGACGGGGTTGTCCCGGACGGGGAGGGCGGCCTGCTCGGCGTGGCGGTGTCCCCGCAGCATGCCACCGACGGCTGGGTCTACCTCTACTACACCGGTGCCGAGGACAACCGGATCGTTCGGTTCCGGCTCGGGCCAGACGGCCCGACGACGTCCCCTGAGCCGGTCCTGACCGGGATTCCCCGGGCGTCGACCCACAACGGCGGCCGGATCGCTTTCGGTCCGGACGGCATGCTGTACGTCGGCACCGGTGACGCCGGCGAGCGGGGGGCCGCGCAGGACCCGACCGGGCTGGCCGGCAAGATCCTGCGGCTGCGACCGGACGGCACCGTCCCGGCGGACAACCCGGTTGCCGGGTCGCCGGTGTTCAGCCTCGGCCACCGCAACGTACAGGGACTGGCCTGGGATCCGGCCGGGCAGCTGTACGCCAGCGAGTTCGGGCAGAACCGGCACGACGAACTGAACCCAATCGAGGCCGGCGGCAACTACGGCTGGCCGGAGGTCGAGGGGGTGGCCGACCGGGCGGAGTTCGTCGATCCGGTGGCCACCTGGGCCCCCCGGGACGCCTCCCCCAGCGGTCTCGCCCACCACCAGGGCCGGCTCTGGCTGGCGTGTCTGCGTGGCCAGCGGCTGTACCGGGTCGCCCCGGACGGCACCGACGCCGAGACGTTGCTCAGTGGCGAGTACGGCCGGCTGCGGCACGCGGCGGTGGCGCCGGACGGCAGCCTGTGGGTGCTCACCTCGAACCGGGACGGGCGCGGTTCACCCACCGGCGACGACGACCGGATCCTGCGGATCAGCGGCTGACCGGTCCGCCGTAGGGTCCGGCCCGGTCGGGACAGGCACCGTCGGACCCGGCGTGCCGGTCCTGGCCACCGACGTCTGCCAACCGGCCAGCCGCTCGGCGGCGGCCCGACTGTTCGCCCAGCTCGCCCCGTAGGTCGACAGGTGCACGTCACCGGTGACCCGGACCGGTACCCCCATCTCGACCACGACGGCGTCGGGTCGGACGGTGAGCGCGCGGTCGACCGCCACCGACATCCACCGATGCCGGTGCAGGTCGCGGACCACCAGGACAAGGGCGTGGTGGCGGGCGGCGAGCAGCGCGGTGTCCAGCGGCTCGACCGGTCGGCCAGCCACCTCGGCCGCCGTCGACGCGTCGAGATCCCGCTCGGTCAGTCGGACGGTGAGCGTCCCGGGCCGCAGCGCGGCCAGGGCCTGGCCGATGCCCCACGGAGTCTCGGCCCCGATGGCGATGTTGTGCGGCGGCGCGAACTCCACCACGTACGCGGGCCGGGTCAGTGGCAGCTGGGTCTCGGCCCGTATCCGCAGCGCGCGCCGGGCGGCGGTGAGCCCGATGGCGGACCGTACCGGGCCGGTCGGCGCTCCGGCGGACACCAGCGTGGTGGCCCCGTTGCTGTCCGGCACGGAGCCGTTGCCGTGCGGTTGGCGGTGCCGCACCGACCAGGCCGCCAGTTGCCGGATCCGCTCCGCCGCCTCGGCCAGCCGCTGGGCCGGCAACCGACCGGTGACGACCGCGTCGACGATCGCGTCGGTCAGTCGCCGGACGGTCTCCTCGTCGGCGTGTTCGCCGCCCACGCAGACCGCGTCGACCCCGGCGGCGAGCGCCCGGACGGTCGCGCGAGCCAGACCGAAGCGCCGGGTCACCGCCCGCATCTCGATCCCGTCGGTGATCACCGCGCCGGTGAACCCGAGCCGGTCCCGCAGCAGGTCGACCAGGACCGCACGGCTGAGGGTGGCCAGGTTGGCCGGGTCGATCGCCGGCACGAGCAGGTGTCCGGTCATGATCGTCCGGGTGCCGGCGGCGATGGCGGCCCGGAACGGGGTCAGCTCCACCGCGTCCAGCCGGATCCGGTCGGCGTCGATACGGGGCACGGCGTCGTGGGAGTCCACGTTGGTGTCACCGTGTCCGGGGAAGTGCTTGGCGCAGGCGGCGACTCCGGCGTCCTGCAGCCCGCGAATCCAGGCGGCCGTGTGCCGGGCTACCAGGCGCGGATCGTCGCCGAACGCGCGTACCCCGATCACCGGATTGTCCGGATTGGAGTTGACGTCGGCAACCGGGGCGTAGTTGACGGTGACTCCCGCGCCGGCCAGCTCCAGGCCGAGATCGTAGGCGACCCGCCGGGTCAGTTCCGGGTCGTCGACCGTGCCGAGGGCCAGGTTGCCGGGTCGGGAGCTGCCGTGTCCGGATTCGATCCGGGTCACGTCACCGGCTTCCTCGTCGATGGCGACCAGCACGTCCGGCCGTTCGGCGCGCAGCGCGGCGGTGAGCGCGGCGACCTGCTCGGGGTCGCGGACGTTACGGGCGAACAGCACCACGGCGCCCAACCCGTCGGCGACCCACCGGCGCACCCAGTCCGGTGGGCCGGTGCCGAGGAATCCGGGCTGCAGCACGGTGGCCGCCATCCGCCGCACACTGGGACTGGAATCGGCCATGCGGCTCATGTTCACATCACGGACAGTTTTAGTCAATAAACCTTCCTATTAACCGGGACCCGCGCTGCGGCGACGACGCCGGTCCCGCCGTACGGCACGGTCTGTCGCCGGGCAGCCCCGGTGTGGCACAGTGCGTGAGTGGTTCCGTTCGTCCAGTACGCCGCCGAGGAGAC
This sequence comes from Micromonospora sp. ABR4_055, assembly GCF_056160425.1. NCBI lineage: Bacteria > Bacillati > Actinomycetota > Actinomycetes > Micromonosporales > Micromonosporaceae > Micromonospora > Micromonospora sp. ABR4_055. The sequence goes on along the minus strand of NZ_JBSWXD010000020.1, from coordinate 20,855 downwards.
CAGCTGGCAGGACATCCCCGGTGTCCAGGTGATCGGTGCCGTCCTCGGTGTCCTGCTCCTGCTCGCCGCGTTGCGGGCAATGTTCGGCAAAGGGCGGTGAGCGCGGGTCCGGCGAGCGCCCCGACCGGTCGGCCGGACCGGTCACCGGACCGACCGGCCGTTTGGCCGTGGTCGGCGCCGGGTAACCACGGAATCCGATGAAGCTGCCCCTGCACTCACCCCGGCTGCGCCGCGCTGCGCGCCAACGCTTCGGCTGGTCAGCGTTGCGGCCCGGCCAACTCGGCGCGATGCGGGCCCTGCTGAAGGGCCGCGACGCCTTGGTGGTGCTGCCCACCGGCGCCGGAAAATCGGCCGTCTACCAGATCCCGGCCACCATGCTGCCCGGCCCGACCGTGGTGATCTCTCCGCTGCTCGCGCTGCAGCAGGACCAGATCGCCGCGCTCAACCAACGCGGCCAGGCCGAGCTGCGGGCGGTAAGGATCAGCTCCGCGGAGAGCCCGGCCCAGCGACGGGCGTCGCTCGACGACGTCCGTGAGGGTCGGGCCCGGTTCCTGTTCACCACACCGGAGCAGCTGTGCGACCCGGACCGCCTGGCCGAGGTACGTCAGCTGTCCCCGGCGTTGGTCGCGGTCGACGAGGCGCACTGCGTCTCGGCCTGGGGGCACGACTTCCGACCCGACTACCTGGCCGTCGGCCACCTGGTGGAGCAGTTGGGCCGCCCTCCGGTGGTGGCGCTGACCGCCACCGCCTCGCCGCCGGTGCGCGACGACATCGTCCACCGGCTCGGGCTGACCGATCCGCACCTGGTGGTGGCCGGACTCGACCGGGACAACCTGTTCCTCGAGGTGGCCCACTGCCCAACCGAGGACTACCGGTGGCGCAGGCTGGTCGCCCTGCTCGACGTGGAACAGCCGCCCGGCATCGTCTACGTGCCGACCCGGCGGGCCGCGACAGACCTGGCCGGTCAGCTCGTCGCCGCCGGCTACCCGGCCCGCTGCTACCACGCCGGGATGTCGGCCACCGCCCGGCAGCAGCTGCACGACGAGTTCCTCGCCGGGCAGGTGCCGGTCATGGTGGCGACGTCCGCTTTCGGCATGGGCATCGACAAACCGGACGTACGGTGGGTGGCGCACACCGCGCTGCCGGACTCGCCCGACAGCTATCTGCAGGAGATCGGTCGCGGCGGCCGGGACGGCCGGCCGGCCCGGGCGCTGCTGTTGTGGCGGGCCGAGGACATCGGTCTGCAGCGGTACTTCACCACCAGCCCGCCCGATCATGACGAGTTGCGGGACGTCGCCGAGGTGCTGGACGTCGAGCCGGCGACCCGCGCCGAGCTGCGCCGCCGCACCGGGCTCGGCGCCCGCAAGCTGAGCCAGCTGCTCGCCCTGCTGGAAGAGGTGGGCGCGGCCCGGACCGTCGCCGGCACCCAGACCGTCCGTCCCTTCTACGCGCCGACCCCGGCGCGGGCCGCCGCCGACGCGGTGGCGGCGGCCGGACGTCGCCAGACCGTGCAGCGCTCCCGTACCGACATGATGCGGGCCTTCGCCGAGGCGACGGGTTGCCGCACCCGGGGGCTGCTGGCCTACTTCGGGGAGCATGTGACGGACGTCTGTGGTCATTGCGACAGTTGCCACGCCGGGACCAGTACCGCCGACGACGGCGCCGCCGGCCCGTTCCCGGTACACAGTATGGTGCGACACGCGGAATGGGGGGCCGGCCTGGTGCTCGGGTACGAGCAGGACCGGATGACGGTCCTGTTCGACGGTGTCGGCTACAAGACGTTGTCGGTGCCGGTGGTCAGCGACCAGGGTCTGCTGGCCGCCGAGCAGCGCTGAGGATCGCCACCGTCGGACACCGGTCCGGCGGACAGCAGGTTGAGAGGGGCAAAGCGTGACGGAACTGCCGGTGTACACCGAACTCGGGTTCTCCGACGAGGAATGGGGGCTGCTGGTCGGGCTGCCGCAGGCGGTGCTGAACGCGGCCAGCGCGGCCGAGTCCGACGGTGGACGGCGGACCCGGGCGGAGAACGCCGCCGGGCTGGAGACGATCGGCGCCGGCCGGGAGTCGGCCAGCCCGCTGGTCACCGCGGTCGCCGGGGAACTGGTCAGCCGGGTCGGCGATCCGGAGACCGGCGAGGAGTTGCCGGTGATCGAACCGGCCGACCCGCAGGCGCTGATCGCCGACGTGCTGGCCCGGGCGGGTGCGGCGGCCCGACTGCTCGCAGACCGGGTGGACGACGGTGAGGCCGGGGCGTACAAGCACTGGCTGGTCGGCATCGCCGAACAGGTGGTAGGCGCCGCGAGCACCGGCGGGGTGTTGGGTATCGGCGGCGAGGCGGTGACCGAGTCGGAGCGGCGGTTCCGCGACCGGCTCGCCCACGTGCTCAACGACTGAATGGGAGGACTCCCGGTGTGCGGGCGGTTGACCGCCGCCAGTACGGTCTGGGATCGCGGGCCGCACCGGCCCGGTGGACACCCCTCTCCCGGGAGCATCGATGGAGCTTCTGACCAGCCCCGAGTTGTGGATCGCGTTCGCGACCCTGCTGCTGCTGGAAGTCGTGCTGGGCATCGACAACGTTGTGTTCATCTCGATCCTCGCCGGTCGGCTGCCCGAGCACCAGCAGGCCAGGGCCCGCACCATCGGGCTGTCACTGGCCCTGGTCACCCGGCTGCTGCTGCTCGCCTCGTTGTCCTGGGTGATCGGGTTGACCGCACCACTGTTCGAGGTGTTCGGGCAGGAGATATCCGGTCGTGACCTGATCCTGCTGCTCGGCGGGGGCTTCCTGCTGGCGAAGGCGACCTACGAGATTCACGAGCACCTGGAGGGCGCCGACCACGCCAGTAGCGGCAAGACCGCGTCGTTCGCCGGGGTGATCGCCCAGATCCTGGTGCTCGACGTGGTGTTCTCGCTCGACTCGGTGATCACCGCGGTGGGCATGGTCGACCAACTGTTCATCATGGTCGCCGCCGTGGTGGTCGCGATGGTCATCATGCTGGTGTCGGCCGGGGCGGTCAGCGGGTTCGTCAACCAGCATCCGACGGTGAAGATGCTGGCCCTGTCGTTCCTGTTGCTGATCGGCGGCAGCCTGATCGCCGAAGGGCTCGGCCACCACATCCCCAAGGGGTACGTGTACGGGCCGATCGCGTTCTCCGTCTTCGTGGAGTTCCTCAACCTGCGGCTACGGTCGCGCAAACAGGCGGCGGCACCGGTCAGCCTGCACCCGACGTTCGTCAAGGAGCAGCCGGCGGCGTCCGGCGGTACGGACAGCGCCGACCGGGCCGACTCAGCGTAACGGAAGCAGTCGACGGACCGCCTGTTCGGCGGCCGTCCGACTGGGCTCGACGGCGGCGAGCCGGGCCACCCGGCCCTGGTTGAACGACTCGACCACCCGGGGGTCGACGTAGGAGGCGCGGGCCACGGTGGGGGTGTTGCCGAGCAGCTCCGCGACCTCCCGCATCACCGCGGCCACCGTCCGCCGCCGGGCCGCCGCCGAGCGCGGCACGCCGACGGCCGCCAGCCGGGTCGCGGCGAGCACGGTGGCATGCCAGGTACGGAAGTCCTTGGCCGTCATCTCGGTGCCGCTGGCCTGACGCAGGTACTCGTTGATCTCGTCGCTGTGCACGTCCCGCCAGCGCCGCCCGTCCCAGTAGCAGAACAGCCGTTGCCCGTCGTGCCGGCGACGACGCAACGCCCGCAGCACGGCACACACCTGCGCGTCGTCGATCCGCCGGACCTGGGCGACGCCACCCTTGGCCGGGAACTCGAGGACCACACAACCCCGCTCGATCCGGGCGTGTGCGGGCCGCAGCGTCGCCACCCCGAAGGTGGGTTCGTCGCCGGCGGCGTACTGGTCGTTGCCGATCCGGAACATCCCAAGATCCAGTAGGCGCACCAGGGCGGCCAGCACCCGTTGCCGGCCCAGACCCCGGCCACGCAGATCGGCGTCGACCCGGTTCCGCAGCCGGGGCAGCCGGTCCGCGACCCGCCGGACGTGCTGGAACTTGGCAACGTCCCGACGGACCCGCCACTGGGGGTGGTAGAGGTACTGCCGCCGGCCGGCCGCGTCCACACCGACGGCCTGGATGTGACCGGACGGGTGCGGACAGATCCACACGTCCCGCCAGGCAGGTGGGATCACCAGTTCACGCAGCCGCTTCAGCTCCGCCGGGTCGGTGACCGGCTGGCCCCGGGTGTCGAGGAAGGCGGTCCCCCGGCCCCGGTGACGGCGTCGGTATCCCGGTCGGTGCAGTTCACTGCGCCGCAAGCGCATCGCGTTCCACCTCGCCGATCGCGGCGAGCACCTCGTCGACGCAGATGGCGGCCATCGACGGGTGCCAGTCGGCGGCCGGTCCATCGGCGGCCGGCGGGTCGCCGGCTGCGGAGTCGGCGGCTGTGGGGAGGGCCGCCGGCTCCTCGGCCCCGGCGGACAGCAGCGGGTAGTGGACCACCCGGTGCCGCGGCCGGTGCACCCGCGGGCCCCAGCGGGCCGGCGAGGTGGGACCGAACAGCAGCACCGACGGTACACCGAAGGCCGTTGCCAGGTGCCCCGCGCCAGTGTCGGCCGCGACCAGCAGGCGGGCGTGCGCCAGCAGCGCGGCGAACTGGTAGAGGTCCATCCGCCCGGCGCGGACCGCGGTGCCGGGCAGCCCGGCATCGGTGGCGACCGCCTCGGCGAGCGGGCGCTCGGGTGCCGACCCGGTCACCACCACCCGGTGCCCGGCGGCGGTCAGCCGACCGGCCAGCTCGGCGAACCGGTCGACCGGCCACCGGCGGCGCGGCGCCGCCGCACCGGGGTGCAGCACGGTCACCCCGACCGGCACCCGGTCCGGTACCGGACGGGGCAGCAGCAGGTCGGTGGTGTCGCAGTCGACGCCGTACCAGGTGAGCAACCGGCACCACCGCACCACCTCGTGCTCGTCGTCGCGCCACGGCGGGCCGTCGTGGTGCGCCGCCGCCGGACACCGGTACGCCCACAACCGGCCCGGCCGCGTCGCGGCGAGCAACCGGTGCGACTGCGGGCCACAACCGTGCAGGTTGACCGCCCAGTCCGGGCTGCATCCGAGCGCCAGCTCCGCGTCCAGCCCGGACAGCGGCACCAGTCGGTCCACCGCGCCGGTCAGGCCGGCCAGCGGGGCCAGCCAGGTCGGCGCGGCCAGGGCGATCGTCTCGGCCGGGTAGACGGCCCGCAGCCCGCGCAGCGCCGGTACGGCGGTGGCAAGGTCGCCGATGCCGAGGGCCCGCAGCACCAGGATCACGGGTAGGACGTCTCCCGGTCCGCGCAGATCACCATCTCGCGCACCGCGCACCCGGCCGGCTGCTGCAACGCGAACAGCACCGCCGCCGCCACGTTGTCGGGGTCGTTGAGCGCGGCGTCGGCCGCCGGCCGGTACTGGGCATCGCGCTCGTCGAAGAACGCGGTCCGCATCCCGCCGGGCACCAGCAGGGTGACGCCGACGGTGCCGGCGAGTTCGGCCGCCAACGCCCGGGTGAACCCGACCACCCCGAACTTGGCCGCGCAGTACGCGGTGGCGTCACCTACCGCCTTCATTCCCAGAGTGGAGGCGATCGTCACCACCGAACCGCCGACCGAGGTCAGCCAGGGCAGCGCCGCCCGGATCACCGCCGCGGTGGCCAGCAGGTCGACCGTGACGACCCGTTCCCACACCTCGGCGGGGGTGTCGGCGAGCCGGCCCGGCACGTCCATCCCAGCTGCGGTGACGACCGCGCTCAGCCCGCCGGTCTGCTCGGCGAGCCGGTGGGTGGCGGCCTCGGCGGCCCGGGTGTCGGCCAGGTCGCAGTCGAGCCAGGGAACGCCGTCCACTGGCGGCTGCCGGTCGATGACGCACGGCCGGTATCCGGACTTGGCCAGCAGGTCGACGACGGCTGCCCCGAGACCGCTCGCGCCGCCGGTGACCAGCACCGCCGGGCCGCCGGAATGGTTCGTCACGGTGATTCCTCCACAGTGGTGGTCGACGGGACGGGCCGCGCGGCCCGGGCGGCGGCGATCATGCCGGTGGTGGAGCGGCCGTCGAGGTACGGCACGATCGCCGTCTGCCCGCCCCACCGGCGTACCATTTCGGCCTCGGGCAGGTCCGGCTCGGCGGTGCCGCCACCGGCGTAGTCGCCACCTTTGACCCAGATGTCCGGCCGCAGCCAGCTGAGCACCGCGTGCGGGGTGTCCTCGTCGAAGACGACCACCGCGTCCACGCAGCCCAGTGCCGCGAGCAGCCGGGCCCGGTCACGCTCGCCGACCACCGGCCGCTGCGGCCCCTTCAGCCGGGCCACGCTGGCGTCGGAGTTGACGCAGACGACCAGGCAGTCACCCAGTTGCCGGGCGGCCTGCAGCGCCGACACGTGTCCGGCGTGCAGCAGGTCGAAGCAGCCGCCGGTGGCCACCACGGTGCCCCCGGCGGACCGTACCCGGGCGGCCAGCGACCCGGCGGCGCGCGGACCGACCTGCTCCGCCGCCGCCGTAGCCAGCGCCCCGGTCTCCACCGGCACCGCAGCCTGGTCGGGCCCGGCCAGTAGCCGACGCAGCCCGGCCGTACCGCCGTCGGCGACGTACCGGGACGCTTCGGCAACCGCCGCCTGGACCGCCTCGGACACCACGGCTCCGGCGGCCAGCGCCGTAGCCGCCGCGGTGGCGAACCGGTCCCCCGCGCCGCAGGTGTCCCCGTCGGTGCTGATCGGCGTCGGCACCATCAGCGGCACGCTACCGGCGTGGCACAGCAGCGCACCGTCGCCGCCCATCGTCACCGCGACCGCCCCGGCCCGCCAGCGGCGACGCAGCTCGTCAGCGCCACGCGCGGCGGTGGCCACGCGGGTGTCCCCGACAGGCTGCCCGGTCAACTGGCGGACCTCGGCCTCGTTGGGGGTGATCAGCCGGGCACCGGCGACCGCCGCCGGACCGCGCGGATGTGGATCCCACACCACCGGTGCGCCGGTCGCCGCCAGCGCCGCCCGCAGGCCCGGCATCCGCGCGACTCCCCTGCCATAGTCGCTGACCACCACCGCCGCCGCAGCCGCGAGTACCTCGGCGGTGGCCGGCGGCAGATCGCCGTGCACCCGGCCGTCCCCGCCCCGATCCAACCGCAGCAGCACCTGACCCCGGGTTCGCAGCCGGATCTTCTCGGCGGTCGCGCCGGCCAACGGCAATGGATGCAGGTCCACGCCGGCTGCGGCGAGCAGCGCCGCGAGCCGGCATCCGGCCGGGTCGGCGGCGAGCGCGCTGACCAGTACCACCGGGTGCCCCTGCCCGGCGGCGAGCACCGCGGCCAGCCCGGCACCACCGGGCCGGTCGGTGACATACCGCTCGTCGAGCACGGGCGCGGCGGCGTCCGGGCAGACCCGGGTGACCGCGCCGTCGACGTCCCGGTCGAGCAGAGTGTCGCCGACCACCACGATCGGGCCGGCGGTCACCTGACACCGCCGCGCACGTCCAGCACCGGCAGACCGGCCGGCACGGCTGGCGCCGTGGGCGCGCCGGCGACGGCATCGACCGCACGGGCGGGGACGTCGACCGCACCGGTGAGACCGAGTACGCCGGGCAGTGTCTGGTCGACGTAGCCGCACAGCAGGTGCGCGGTGACCAGGTGCAGCTCCTGCACCACCTGCGGATCGGCCGCCGGCACCGCCAATACCTCGGCGCACGCCTCGGCCAGCGGGTTCGGCGCCGGGCCGGTGCAGGCCCAGCAGCGCAGCCCGACGTCACGGCCGGCCCGGGCGGCGGCGAGCAGGTTGCCGCTACGTCCACTCGTGGACAGCAGCAGCAGGATGTCGCCGGGGCGGCCGTGGGCCCGTACCTGCCGGGCGAAGACCTCGTCGAAGCCGAAGTCGTTGCTGATCGCGGTGAGCGAGGAGGTTTCGGCGGTCAATGCGATCGCGGACAGCGGCGTCCGGTCGTCGCGCAGCTTGCCGACCAGCTCGGCGGCGAGGTGCTGGGCCTCGGCGGCGCTGCCGCCATTGCCGGCGACCAGCAGCCGGCCGCCGTGACCGAGCGTCCAGGCCAGCTCGGCGCCCCAGCGCCCCAGCCGCGCGGCCACCTGGCGGTACGGCAGCAACGCCTCGGCCAGCCCGGCGAGGTGGGTGTCGATGAGCGAGTTCACGTCGGACATCTCAGGCCACCACCCGGCTCGGCTGCCGCACCCCGCTGACGGTGCCGTAGATCGATGTGAGCTGCGTGGCAGCGCGCTGCCACGAGTAGCACTGCCGCGCCCGGTCCAGCGCGGCGGTGGCGTAGGCGAACCTCCGGACCCGGTCGTTGAGCAACCCGCGCAGCGCCATGCCGAGCGCCCGTGGGTCCCGGGGCGGCACCAGATCGCCGGTGAGTCCATCGACGACGGTGTCGGTCAGCCCACCCACGGCGGTGCCGACCACCGGCACGCCGCAGGCCATCGCCTCCAGCGGGGTGAGCCCGAACGGCTCGTACCACGGGGCGGCGACCAGCACGTCGGCCGACCGGTACCAGGACGGCATCTGTTCCCGGGGTACCCCGCCGACCAGCCGGATCCGGTCACCGACACCGCACGACTCGGCCAACTGGCGCAACTGCCGGGCCTGCGGGTCGGTGTCCAGTTCGGCGGCCGGCGGACCACCCACCACGACGCACTCCGCGTGCGGTACGAGTTGCATGGCCCGTACGACGTCCTGGAAACCCTTGCGGGCGACCAGCCGGCCGACGGTCAGCACCCGAGGTCGGCCCTCGTCGCGCGGCACGGACAGTCCGTCGGGGGCGAAGGTCTGCTCGTTGACGCCGGACGGCACCACCGACAGCCGGCCCCGGGGCACCCCCATCCGGATCAGCTCGGCGACCTCGTCCTGGGACTGCGCGACCACCCGGTCGACGCTGCGGCCCAACGCCCGCTCGTAGCCGATGCGCCGGGGTGGACTGGTGTCCATCGCGCCCTGGTGGCGACGCTTGACGGTGCCCAGCGCGTGGTAGGTCTGCACCACCGGAACCCCGGTCAGCCGGCCGGCGTGCACCGCGGCCAGCCCGCTCATCCAGAAGTGCGCGTGTGCGACCGCCGGAGTCCAGTCGTGGCTCCACTGCCCGGCCAGCCACTGGCTGAACTGCGCCATGTGTGGCAGCAGGTCGTCCTTGGCGATGTGCTCGGCCGGTCCGGCCGGCACGTGCACCACCGCAACCCCGTTGTCCAGCTGCACCAGTTCCGGCAGGTCCGCAGCGTCCCGTCGGGTGAACACTCGGACCTCGTGACCGTCGGCGGCGAGCGCGGTGGACAGCTCCGCGACGTGCGTGTTCTGGCCGCCGGCGTCCACCCCGCCGAGCGCGGCGAGCGGGCTGGCATGCTCCGAGATCATCGCGATGCGCATAGCGCCTCCTCCAGCAGCTCGTCCCAGTCCGCGAGGAACCGGTCCAGTCCGTATCGGTCCTGCGCCGCGCGCCGCGCGCCGTCGCCGAGCCGGCGGGCCGAATCCGGCTCGTCGATCAGCCACTGGGCGGCATCGACCAGGGTCTGCACCCGGGTGGCGAGCACCCCGGCCGACGGTGGTACCGCGGCGACCACCTCGGTGGTGCCGAGGACGACCACCGGCATGCCCATCGCCATCGCCTCGATCAGGCTCAGGCCGAGTGAGGTCCACCGGCACAGATGCAGGTACGCGCGGCGGCGGGCCACCGCGGCGTGCATCGCCGACTGCGGCACGTCGTCGTGGACGGCCAACCGACCGGCCGCTGTCCCGCCGAGGGCCCCGGGCAGCCCTGCGACTCCCATCCCGTACACGTCCAGCGGGGCGACCCGGGCGAACCGGGGCATCAGGTCGGTGCCGGTGACCCGACGGCGGCGTACCGGCTCGTTGGTGACCACGGCGAGCCGGTCGAGTTCGCCGCTGTAGCGGGCGGCCGGGGCGACGATGCCGTGCTCGATCACCCGGGTCCGGGTGCCGCCGGTGTCCCAGAACAGGTCGTTGAAGTGGGTGACGTGGACCACGGTGAGGTCGTCACGGTCGGCCATCGGATGCCGGCTGGTCGGCACGTCACCCTTTGGCGTGTTGTGCTCGACGTAGACCGCCGGCACGTCCCGACCGACGGTCCGGCCGAGCCAGCTGGTGGCCAGGTCGAGCTCCTCGGGGCGTTGCAGGATCACCAGGTCGACCTCGGCGGTGGCGAGCTGCCCGGGGCGGATCTCGGTGACGCCGTCCGGCCACGGGTAGGTGCGCGCCCGGCCCAGCCCGTACGGCCCCCGGTCCGGAGTGACCGGCACCAGGTAGTGGTGCTTGCCGTGGACGAACGCGGTGGTCCACGATCCGTGGACGTGCCAGAGCAAGATGTTCATCCGGCCGTCCCGCAGATCAGTTCGACGGCCTCGACCACGCTGTCCGGGGAGACCGTCGACAGACACGGATGGCCCGGCACCGGGCAGCGGGCGGCCCGGGTATTGCGGCAGCCGGCGACCGGGTCGCCGAGCCGGACCCAGGGCACCCGGTATGGTCCCCACTGGCCGAACGGCACCGTCGGCGCGAACAGGCTGACCACCGGGGTGCCGACCGCCGCCGCGAGGTGTGCCGGCCCGGTGTTGCCCACGACCAGCGCGCCGGCCCCCGCGATGATCGCGGCGAGCCGGGCCAGCGAGGTCTGCCCGCCGAGATCGGCACCGGACCGGCCGGCGACCCGACGGCTCAGCGCCTGCTCACCGGGGCCGCCGGTGACCACCACCCGGTGCCCGGCGGCGTGCAGCGCGTCGACGAACGCGGCACACCGCTCCGGCGGGCAGGCGCGGGATTCGACGGAGGATCCGGGGTGCACGACGACGTAGCCCGGTGGCCCGGCCCGGTCCGGCTCCGGCATCCGGTGACGCACACCCGAGCCGGGCTCCTGTGGTGCGGGCCCGGCGGCTGGCCGCAGACAGCCCGGGCGTAGCCGCAGCACCGGCTCGTCGTCGCCGGGCAGCGCGAATCCAGCGGCGGCGGCCAGCGACAACGCGCGTTCCGGCTCCGGTACGCCGGGCGGCACCCGGTGACGCACGTCGAGCAGAGAGCCGGAGTAGTCGTCACTGATCGCCGCGATCCGATCCACCCCGGCCTGCCGCAGGAGCAGCGCCAGCGGCAGCGGCGACTGGTGGAAGGAGGTGAAGATGATCGCCTCGTCGGCGCCGACCTCGGCCAGCCGCTCCGTCAGCCGGGTCAGGTCGGCGGGGTCCACCGGACCGGGATCCGGGTCGATCCACGGCAGCGGCCACTCGATCAGGTCGCCCACACCGGGCAGCAGTTCGGCGGCGGCCCGGCCCTGCGGTCCACAGAGCATGACCACCTCGTCCGCCCCGGCCGCCACGGCGCGGATCGCCGGCCCGGTGACCAGCACGTCGCCGACCGAGTCGGAGCGCACGACCAGGACCCGGCCACCGCGCGGGCCGGGCTCGTCGGGAGCGGTCGCCCGGTGGCGACGCAGGATGAGATCAGCGGCGCCGGCCAGGTCACCGGCGACGGCGGGAGCGGCAGCCGTCTCCTGCGGATGGGTCGTCTCGGTGGGTACCAGGATGCCGGTCGCGCCAGCGGCACCGGCGGCGACGATATCCCGGCCGATGTCGCCGACCACGACGCACCGCCCGGCGCTGGTGCCCAGCTCCCGGGCCGCGGCCAGGACCATGCCCGGTGCCGGTTTGCGGCACCGGCAGCCGTCGCCGTCGTCGTGCGGGCAGACCTGCCAGGTGTCGAACGGGCCGAGGAGTTCCTCGATCCGGTCGTGCACCCGACGCATGTCGTGGGTGGTGAAGTGGCCGCGCGCCAGGCCGGACTGGTTGGTGACGACTCCGAGCCGCAGACCGGCGGCGCGAAGCCGGTCAAGCGCGGCGCGGGCACCGCGCACCGGGCGGACCAGGTCCGGGTCGCCGTTGTACGGCACGTCGTGCACGAGCGTCCCGTCACGGTCGAAGAGCACCGCGTCGAAGAGCCCGCGGCCCCGACTGATCAGTTCGCTTCGCACCTGGCTCCGTTTCCCGGGTGCGGGGCGAGTAAACCAACCACGGCGTTCGTCCGGTCCGCACCATTTCGCCGCTGGCCGGGTTAGCGGGTCGCCCGCGGGGTACCCGGCTGATCGTGGCTGTCGTGCAGCGGGTGATCCCCGCCCCGCAGGACCAGGTGTTCGCCGTGCTGGCGAACGGCTGGTCGTACAGCGACTGGGTGGTCGGGACCGTGCACATCCGCGATGTCGACGGGCACTGGCCGCAGGCCGGGGCCCGGCTGCACCACACCGCCGGTCCCTGGCCGCTGTCGTTGTCCGACGCCTCCACGGTGATCTCCTGCCAGCCGGGCGACGAGCTGACGTTACGGGCCGGGCTGTGGCCGCTGGGCGAGGCGACGATCGTGTTCCGGCTCGCGCCGACCCCGGGCAACGGCACTCGGGTCACCATCGCCGAGTCGTTCACCGGAGGGCCGCTGCGCTGGGTCCGTACGAAGCTCGACGATCTGGTCCTGCACCACCGCAACCGGGAGACGCTGCGCCGGCTGTCCGACATCGCAACCCGGCAGACCGTCGGGTGACGCCGGCACGCCACGGCCGTGGGCCCGACGGACGGGCCCACGTCAGCAGGGGCCAGCCAGGGCAGACCAAGTCAGGGCAGGTCAGTGGACGGGTGCCGGACGGCACCCGCAGGGAGGTGATCGGAATGAACCAGACCGTGATGATCACTGGCGCAAGCGCCGGCATCGGACGCGCCACCGCCCAGCGGTACGCACGCCGCGGTGCCCGGCTCGGGTTGCTCGCTCGGGGAGCGGCCGGCCTGGCCGCAGCCGCCGCACAGTGTCGGGAGCTGGGTGCCGAGGCGGTGGCCACGTACCAGGTGGACGTCGCCGACGCCGCAGCGGTCGACGAGGCCGCCGACGACCTGCACCGACGCAACGGCGGCCTGGACGTGTGGATCAACAACGCGATGGTGTCGGTCTTCGCCCCGACCTGGGAAATCAGCGCTGACGAGTTCCGGCGGGTCACCGAGGTCAACTACCTCGGCACCGTGCACGGCACGCTGGCGGCGCTGCGGCAGATGCGCCCGGCCGGAATCGGCACGATCGTGCAGGTCGGTTCGGCGCTGGCGTACCGGGGCATCCCGCTGCAGTCGGCGTACTGCGCCAGCAAGCACGCCATCCAGGGATTTAACGACTCGCTACGGGCCGAGTTGCTCCAGGCCAGCCCCGAGATCAAGCTGTCGATGGTCCAGCTGCCGGCGGTGAACACGCCGCAGTTCTCCTGGGTGCGTACCCATCTGCCCCGACACCCGCAACCGGTACCGCCGATCTTCCAACCCGAGGTGGCCGCTGCGGCGATCTGCTGGGCCGCCGACAACGGCAAGCGGGAGGTCAACGTCGGTGGCCCCACCCTACAGGCCCGGCTCGCCGACATCATCGCCCCGGGTCTGCTCGACCGGCTGCTGGCGATCCGGCAGGTCGGATTCGACTCCCAGCAGACCGACGAGGTCATCGACCGGGCCCACTGGCGGGACAATGTGGACGTACCGGCCGATGCCGAGGTCGATCATGGTGCACACGGCGCCTTCGACGACCAGGCACGTCGGCGTTCGCTGGCGCTGTGGGCCGTGACGCACAAGCAGACCGTCACCGCCGCAGTCCTGGCCGCCGCGCTCGGCACCGCGCGGGCGATGGTCGGCAGCGGGCCGGCCCGGCTGCGGGCTGCGGTCCGTCGACCGGTCGGGCGGGCGGCGTGACTGTCTGACACCGCCACCGCCCGTTGGGCCGCCGGTCGCTGCCGTCGAACCGGCGGCCGAGGCACACAAGGGGGATACAGCCCGCCCGCCCACCGATGCATCATCGATCGCAGATGACGATCATGGGGCGGCGAATGACGCGCCCCGACCAGGAGGGGGCGGTCAATGACAACCGATCCGAGCTGGGACGACTACCTGATCAGCGACACCAGCGCCGACACCGGCACGACGGATTTCGCAGGTAGCTCGACCACGCTGCCCGAGCCGGTCGCCGACGCGGTGGAGACCCATCTGGACCAGGCCGTGGCCGACCAGGAGTGGTCCGACTGGCACGCCGACGTGAGCGACTCGTGGACCGAGTCCGCCGACGGTCACCTGCAGGACGCGGCGGACAGCGTCGCCGCCGGCTTCGACCCGACCGCCTCGATCGAGGCTGCCGACCGGCAGTACTCGCTGGCGGCCGACGAGGCCGGTACGGCGAGCGACTACGCGGCCGCGACGGACTACAGCGTCGACGCCGCGGCCGCCGAGATCAGCACATACGACAGCAGCAGCAGTTACGAAAGCACCAGCTTCGACACCGGCACCAGCTTCGACACCGGATTCGGCACGGAATGACCTGGGCAGACAGCAACGGCAGGGCGCCGGCCACCGGCATCGGCACCGACGACGATCGGCAGGCCGACCAGCTCGCCGCCGGAGCGGAGCGGACCGTCGCCGCTCCACTCACCGTCGTACGGCAGCATCTGCTCGCCGCCGTACGGAACCTGGGTTTCCAGCTCACCGTCGAGCAGCTCAGCGTCATCCAGGCGGTACGCGGCTCCAAGCTCGGCGCGGTCACCCTGCAACCGGCCCGGATGCCGGTGCAGTTGCAGATCGGTCTGGAGGCCGGCCCTGCCGCCTGCCGGGTCACCGTCCAGGTGAGCGACCGCTGGCCGGCGAAGGTCGGCCGTAACTGGGGCGCGACCGCTGTCTACCAGGACGTCTTCGGGTCCGTCCTGGCCGCCGTCGACGCCGCTCTGGCCCGTCTCGACCCGGCCGCCGCCGCCGGCTTCGCCGGCTGGTGGCGCAACACCGGGAACGGAGACGTCGCCGCCATGCAGAACGCCGCCGGGTGGGCGGCCCAGGCCGGCTCGTTGATCTCCCGCCACACCACCCGGTTCCTCGACGGGTCCGACCCGGTAAAGGGTGCCCCGGTGAGCCGGGCCGGGGCGGGCACGTTCACCTTCGTCGCTGCGGAAACGGTCGCCGAGGTGCCGACCCAGCTAGCCGACGGGATGCTCACCGTCGGGACCCTGATCACCAGCCGGCCCGGGCAGATGCCGGCGAACTTGGTCACCCAGATCCAAGGGCTGGTGTACCGGGTCGAGGAGTACATCGCGGCGGCAGCCGCCTCGGCCGGCACATCGACGCCGTTCCGGTTCACCGTGGACCCGGCCGACGTGCCGGTGGTGACGTTCCTGCACCAGCAGGCCCAGCTACGGGAGATGCTGCCGGTTCGGACGCTGTTGATCTGCACGACCTGCAAGCTGGAGAAGATCGTCAACCCCGAACTGGAGCGACTGCAGGAACGCAACCGCCGGACCCGCGACCTGGCGACCACGGTGAGCGCGGTGATCAGCCCGTTCGTGCTGGCCGGGCGGCTGGCCCAGACCAAGGGTCCGGCCTTCGCCTGCCCACGCTGCCAGGGTCTGTCGGCCGACGAGTCGGTGGTGACCTTCTGCCGGCAGTGCGGCGACCGACGTACCGAGACGGCGCTGCGGTCCTGCAGCAAGTGTTCGTTCGACTTCCGTTCGCTGCTGCCAAAGGCCCCGCTGTGGGTCGCGCCGACCGCTGTCGCGCCGGCCGGGCGGGACCAGTCCGCCACGCCTGCTGTCGCACCGGCGACCGATCCGGCGTCAGCACCGCCGACACCGGCAGCCGCACCACCGCCACCGACACCGGCAGCCGCACCACCACCGGCGCCCCGCGCACCGGCACCGACGCCGGTTGAGGAGTCCTGGCCGCGTCCCCCCGGCCAGTGACCCCGGCGGTTCCAGCCGGAGCTCCGACACCGGCTCAGCGGTAGACCGCCCGCTGCGCCGCCGACACCACGGCCCCGTACATCCACCCGGTCGCCGCGCGGTCGCGGACCAGCGCCGCCCGCGCGGCGTTCGACCCGGGCGCGCCATGCACCCCGCCGCCGGGGTGCGCCGACGCCGAGGCGAGAAAGAGCCGGTCGACCGGGGTGTCCGCGCGGCCAAGGCCGGGCACCGGCCGGAAGAACAGCTGCTGGTACGCAGCCGAGGTGCCGCCACCGACCGCTCCCCCGACCAGGCTCGGATTGTGCTCCTGCAGGTCCACCGGACCGGCCACATGACGGGCTTGGACCAGGGCGCCGAAGCCCGGCGCCTGCCGCTGCAGCACCGCCTCCATCCGCGCGACGTGTTCGACGATCTCCTCGGGGTGCCACCGGGTCCGGTGCGGCAGGTGCGTGTACGCCCACAGCGACTCGGTGCCCGTCGGCGATCGCTGCGGGTCGGTGGTGGTCAGCTGGCCGAGCAGCAGGAACGGGTCACGGGGCACCTCGTCGCAGGCCAATTCGGCGGCGTACCGGGTCAGGCCGTCCAGGTCGGCCCCGAGGTGCACGGTACCGGCGGTGGCGACCGCCGGATTGCGCCACGGCATCGGGCCGGCGAGCGCCCAGTCAACCTTCACCGTCGACCCGTCCCACCGGAACCGGCGCAGGTCGTCGACCATCCTGGGAGGCAGCCACCGGTCGCCGACCAGGTCGAGCAGCAGCGCCGGAGCGGGAACGTCGGCGAGCACCGCCCGCCGGGCCCGCCACCGCCGGCCGTCGACGGTACGCACGCCGACCGCCCGGCTGCGGGCGATCAGCACCCGGTCGGCGGCGGCGCCGGTGACCAGCCGGCCGCCCCGGGAACGCAGCCGGGCGACCAACGCGTCGGTGATCCGTTGCGCGCCGCCCGCCGGTACCGGCCAGCCGATCTCCTGACCGAGCATGGTCAGCAGCCAGCCGTACACGCCGGACGCGACATCGTCGGGGGCCAGGTCGGTGTGCAGCGCGCAACCGGCGAGCAGCGCCGGACCGCCGGCGCCGGCGAAGGTCTCCCGGCCTAGTTGGCGGACCGGCAGCACCAGGCGCCGGGCCAGCCGCAGCGATCCGGCGGTCCGGAGCCGGCGCAGCAGCGCGGCGCCGGCCCGCACCGGCGGGAACGGGGTGAACAGCGCATCGATCAGCGGCGCCGACACGGCCCGCCACTCGGCGTACGCCGACAGCCAGCGCTCGCCGTCGCCGTCGGCGAATGCTTCCAGCGACTCGGCGGTCCGCCGTGGGTCCAGGTTGACCACCGCCGCGCGGTCGTCCGGCAGCAGGTGGGCGAAGACGTCCGGAGCGTGCCGCCAGCGCAGCCCGAACTCGGCCAGCCGCAGCTCCCGCAGCACCGGCGAGGCGAATCCGAGCGGATAGAACGAGCTGTACAGATCACTGAGATAGCCGGGGGCGGTCACCTCGGCGGACCGGACCGCACCACCCGGCGCCCCGGTCGCCTCCAGGACCAGCACGTCCCAGCCGGCGTCGGCGAGCAGGTTGGCGGCGACCAGGCCGTTGTGTCCGGCGCCGATGACGACCGCGTCCGCCGTCTCCACATCCGTTTCTGCCATCTCCGCGCGGCTACCCCGGCCGGGCGCGGCCAAACGTTTACCGGCGCGACCTCCGGGAACGACCGCCGGATGTACGACGTGGAGCAGTTCATCGACGGTGGGTGGGGGCGGTTCGGCGACGGTGCCGAGATCGTCGTCGAGGACCCGTCCGAGGGCACCCCGGTCAGCCGCAGTCCGCTCGCCACCGAGGCGAACGTCGACACGGCGGTGAAGTCGGCCCGCGAGGCGGCGCCGGGGTGGGCTGCGACACCGGCGGCGGATCGGGCCGCCGCGCTGCGACGAATCGCGGACGCTCTGGCCGGTGCCACCGACCAGGTGGCCGAGGCGCAGAGTGCGGAGATGGGCAAGCCGTTGGCTGGGGCTCGGGCCGGGATCGCTGCCGGTGTCGCGACCCTGCGGCAGTACGCCGAACTGGGGCCGGTGCACCGGGGTCGGGCGCTGGCCGGCGACCCGGCCGCCCTGGATCTGATGGCGTACGTGCCGCGTGGGGTGGTGGCGGTGCTGACGCCGTGGAACGACCCGGTAGCGGTGGCCTGCGGGCTGCTCGGCGCGGCGCTGGTGACCGGCAACACGGTGGTGCACAAGCCGAGTGAACGCTGCCCGGCGACCGGCGCGCTGCTCGCCCGGATGGTCGCCGACGAGGTTCCCGACGGGGTCTTCGCCCTGCTGACCGGCGACGGGGGCGTCGGTGCCCGGATCGCCGCCTCCGACGGGGTGGACCTGGTCGCCCACGTCGGGGCGACCGACACCGGGCGGGCGGTCGCCGAGGCGTGCGCCCGGACCGGGGCCAAGGTGCTGCGGGAGAACGGCGGCAGCGACGCGCTGGTCGTCGACGAGGGCGTCGATCCGCGATGGGCCGCGCAGCAGGCGGCGGCCGGCGCGTTGGCCAACTCGGGCCAGGTATGTGTCAGCGTGGAGCGGATCTATGTACACAGCACGGTGGCGGAGCCGTTCGTCGAGGCGCTCACCGGCCTCTGCTCGGGGATGCGGTTGGGGCCTGCCCGTGACCCGTACACCGAGCTGGGTCCGCTGGTGGACCGCCGGCACCGCGACCAGGTGCATGCGCAGGTCTCGGCGGCGCTGGCGGCCGGGGCGACGGCGCGGTGCGGGGGCCGGATCCCGGACGGGCCCGGTGCCTTCTACCCGCCGACGGTGCTGACCGGATGCACAGATGACATGGCGGTGATGCGGCAGGAGACGTTCGGCCCGGTCGCCCCGGTGATGACGGTGGGGTCGTTCGACGAGGCGCTGTCCCGGGCGGCGGCTTCCCCGTACGGCCTGTCGGCGACCGTGCTGACCCGGTCCATGAGCCACGCGCAGCGGGCCTGGCGCGAACTGCCGGTGGGCACCGTGAAGATCAACTCGGTGTTCGGTGGAGCGCCGGGCGGTGCCGCGCACCCCCGGCGCGGCAGCGGCGAGGGCCTCGGATTCGGACCGGAACTGCTCGACGAGATGACCGTCGTCAAGGTGCTGCATCTGCAGGCCCCGGGTGGACCGGACGGCCGCTGGTGAGCAGTCCGGCACGGCCGGCGCGGTTACGCGAGATCCGGTTGACGACGTGGCGCGCCGTGCTGGTCGGCAGCGGACGCCGGTTCGTCCGGGACAACTGCGTGGACTGGGCCGCCGCGTTGACCTACTACGGGGTGCTCGCGTTGTTCCCCTCGTTGATCGTGGTCGTCGCCCTGGTCGGTCTGGTCTCCGACGGTGAACGCACGGTGGACACCGTGGTCGGCCTGGCCGAGGAGCTCGGAGCCGGGGCGGTGGTGGGCGACGAGGGTTTCGTCGACATCATCGACGGGGTGGTCGCCCAGCGCAGTTCCGCCGGTGTGCTGCTCAGCTTCGGCCTGGTTGCCGCACTGTGGTCCGCGTCGGGGTACGTTCGGGCGTTCACCCGCGCAGCGAACGCCATCTACGGGGTGGCCGAAGGTCGCCCCTTCTACCGGTTGCAGCCGCAGCAACTCGGGTTGACCACCGCCGGGCTGATGCTGCTCGCGCTGGTCGCCGTGATGCTGATCGTCAGCGGCCCGGTCACCGATGCGCTCGGTGACCGGCTCGGTTTGGGCCAGGCCCCGCGTACCGCCTGGAGTCTGCTCAAATGGCCGGTGCTGATCGCCATCGTCACGACGCTTTTGTCTCTTCTGTACTGGTTCGCTCCCAACGTCCGCCAGCCGAGGCTTCGCTGGCTGGCCGTCGGCGGCGTGGTGACCCTGCTGCTGGCGGCGCTGGCTTCCGCCGGGTTCGGCACCTACGTCGCGTACTTCGGTTCATACGACGTGACCTACGGCAGCCTCGGCGCGGTGATCGCATTCCTGGTCTGGCTCTACCTGACCAACCTGGCGGTGATGCTGGGCGTCGAGATCAACGCGGAGGTGCAGCGCGGCCGGGCCGCCCAGGCCGGTGAGTCGGAACCGGCCGACCCGGTGCTGCCGCCACGCACGCCGGTTTAGCCACGCCGCTCACGGGTAGTCAAACAGCTATGGAACGCGGCAACAGCAAGCACAGTCCCCGGGTGGACGACAGCATGGCCCACGACACCCGTGGGACCACGCAGGGCACCACCGGAGGCCGGGCCGAGGAGTGGCACGAGGCGGAGCCCCCGGGCGAGGACCAGCCGGAGCCGGCTGCGGTTCCGGCCGGCGACAACCGCTCCGGTACGCCGCAGGGCATGACCAGCGAGGAGGTCGAGCAGCGGAGCAGGCTGGGCCGCTACATCAACCTCTCGGCGCTGCCCGGGGACCGCAGCACGCTGCGCGACAGCGCGCTGGAGAACGAGGCACCCGACGACGTGCTCGACGAGATCGATCAGCTGCCGCCGGGTCGCACGTTCCAGACGGTGTCCGAGGTGTGGGCCGAACTCGGCCATGCCAACGAGACGACCCGCTGGTGACCGCGCCGCCTGCGGCCCGGCGGAAGTAGAGGAGGGACTCACATGGGAGCAGTGACCGAGTACGTCGATGTCGCGGTGCCGGTACGCGCCGCGTACAACCAGTGGACGCAGTTCGAGGAGTTCCCCCAGTTCATGGAGGGCGTCTCCGAGGTGACTCAAGTGTCGGAGACGCTGACGCACTGGACGACCGAGATCGCCGGGGTGTCGCGTGAGTTCGACGCGAAGATCACCGAGCAGATTCCCGACGAGCGGGTCGCCTGGACCGCGACCGGCGGGGTGAAGCAGGCCGGTGTCATCACGTTCCACCGCCTGGACGATGCCCACACCCGGGTCACCGCGCAGATGGAGTTCGACCCGGAGGGAGTGGCGGAGCAGGCCGGCGACAAGCTGGGCATCGTGGACCGCCGGGTGAAGGGTGATATGAAGCGCTTCAAGGATTTCATCGAGAGCCGGCACGGCGTGGAGACCGGGGCCTGGCGTGGCGAGGTCCCCCGACCGCAGCCGTGACAATTCGACCGACCACCGCACCTCGAACAGCGCCCGCCGGCCGGCGGTGACTCCTCCCGAGCCGGCCGACCGGTGGGCCTGGAGGCAGGGGGGGGGGGGGGGGGGGGGGGGGGGGGGGGGGGGGG
>NZ_JBSWXD010000019.1:0-57741 GCF_056160425.1 Micromonospora sp. ABR4_055 | reverse complement strand
CCCCCCCCCCCCCCCCCCCCCCCCCCCCCCCCCCCCCCCCCCCCCCCCCCCCCCCCCCCCCCCCCCCCCCCCCCCCCCCCCCCCCCGCCGGTCAGAGCGCGACGACGACGCCCTTGCGCTCGCAGTACGAATGCAGGGCTTCGTCGCCCAAATCCCGGCCCAGACCGGAGTCCCCGACCCCGCCGAAGGACAGCGCCGGGTCGAAGATGTTGTACGTGTTCACCCAGACCGTGCCGACCCGCAGCACGGCCGCCATCCGGTGTGCCCGGGACAGGTCCCGGGTCCACACCCCGGCGGCCAGCCCGTACGACGTGTCGTTGCCGATCGCGACCGCCTCGTCCTCATCGTCGAAGGCGATCACCCCGGTCACCGGCCCGAAGATCTCCTCCCGGGCGATGGCCATGTCATTGCGTACCCCGGTGAACAGGGTCGGCTCGACGAAGTAGCCGGGCCGGTCCGGCACCCCGCCGCCGACCGCGACCGTGGCCCCTTCCCGGATGCCGGTCTCGATGTACGACAGCACCTGCTGGCGCTGCTCCTCGGAGACCAGCGGGCCGACGGTCACCCCGCCGTCCAGTCCGTTGCCCAGCGGCACCCGGCGGGTCGCTGCGGCCAGCCGCTCGGTCATCTCGTCCAGGATCGACCGCTGCACCAGCAGCCGGCTGCCGGCGGTGCACATCTGCCCGGAGTGGCCGAACGACGCCCGCATCGCGGTCAGCACCGCGGCGTCCAGGTCGGCGTCGGCGAAGACAATGTTCGGGCTCTTCCCACCCAACTCCAGGGTGAGCCGTTTCGTCGTCGCCGCCGCGCCGGCCATCACCAACCGGCCCACCTCAGTGGAGCCGGTGAACGACACCTTCGCCACGCCCGGGTGGGCGACCAGCGCCGCGCCGACCTCGCCGTCGCCGGTGAGCACGTTGAACACCCCCGGCGGCACGCCGGCCTCGGCGGCCAGGGCGGCCACCCGCAACATGGTCAGCGGGGTCTGCTCGGCCGGCTTGACCACCACCGGGCAGCCGGCGGCCAGCGCCGGGGCGATCTTGAAACAGCCGGTCATGATCGGAAAGTTCCACGGCAGGATCAGCGCCGCCACACCGACCGGCTCCAGCACCGTGTAGACGTGGTGGCCGCCGCCGTCGATCGGCACGACGGTGCCGGTCAGCCTGCTGGTCGCCCCGGCGAAGTGCCGGAACGCCCGGGCCGCCGCGCCGGTGTCGGCCCGGGAACGTTCGATCGGCTTGCCGTTGTCCCGGGTCTCCAGCACCGCCAACTCCTCGAGGTGCGCCTCGATCAGGTCGGCGAGCCGGTGCAGCACCCGGGTGCGCTCCAGCGGAGCCAGACCGCTCCACCGCCGGTCGGCGTACGCCCGGGTGGCGGCGGCCACCGCCGCGTCCACGTCCTCGGCGGTGGCCTGGGCGACCCGGCTGATCACCGCGCCGGTGGACGGGTCACGCACCTCGATCAGCGCGCGCCCACCGGGGGCGATCCACCCGCCGTCGACGTGGAACGGCTCCAGGTCGGCCAGCGGGGCGACAGACGACGTCATCGGGCTACTCCCTCAGATCAGATCGAAGTACTCGCGCTGCTCCCAGTCGGAGACGTGCGCGAGGTAGCGGGCGAACTCGCGGCGCTTGAGCGTCGCGTACCAGGAGATCACCGGGGCGCCGAGCGCGGCGGTGAACGCCGGATCGGCCTCCAGCGCGGTCAGCGCCTCGGCCAGCGAGGCCGGCAGCCGGGGCGCGTCGGCGGCGTACGGATCCTGCACCGCCGGCGGCGGGGCGAGCCGCCGGTCGATCCCGTCCAGGCCACTGACCAGCTGCGACGCGATATACAGGTACGGATTGGCGGCCGGCTCGCCGCACCGGTTCTCCAGCCGTACGCCGGTGTCGGAGCCGGCACCGACGGCCCGGACCATAGCCCCCTTGTTGTCGACCCCCCAGGCCACCCGGTCCGGCGCGAGGGAAAACGGCAGGTAGCGCTTGTAGCCGTTGACCGTCGGGGTGGCGAAGGCGGCTGCCGCACCGGCGTGCTCCAGCAGACCGGCGAGGTAGTGCCCGGCGACCGGGGAGAGCGCCTCCCCCGGCGTGACCGGGTCGAACGCCGCCGTGCCGGTGGCCAGCTCGCGCAGCGACTGGTGCAGGTGCCACCCGGTGGAGGCGGTCTGGGCACCGGCCGGGCGGGACATGAACGTGGCGTGGTAGCCGTGCCGGCGGCAGAGCTGGCGGATCGCCGAGCGGGCCAGCAGCACCTGGTCGGCGGCGACCGCCGCGTCCCCGGCGGTCATGGTGATCTCGAACTGGCTCGGCCCGAACTCCAGCTCCAGGGAGCGCAGCGGCAGGTCGAGCCGGGTCAGCCCGTGGTGCAGCAGTTGGACGACCTCGTCGGCGCGGTCCAGCCCGTCCTCGTGCAGCAGTTGCGCGCCCCGGCTCAGCGGCCGGGCGCCGCTGGCCCGGCCGGGCGCACCCGGCCGGCCGACCTGGTCGTCGTCGAGCCCGCCGTCGGTGGGACCGTCGGTGGCGAAGACGTGGAACTCCAGCTCGGCGCCGACGGTCATCGCGTACCCGGCGGCGGCCAACCGGTCGAGCTGCGTGCGCAGCAGGCCACGGGTGCAGAACGGCACCGCGGCACCGTCGGGGAACCGCAGGTCGCACAGCAACCAGCCGGTCCGTGGCGCCCACGGCAGCACCCGGAACGTGGTCGGGTCGGGCACCAGCACGATGTCCCCGGCACCGGCGAACCCGCTCACCCCGACGCCGGTGTCGGCGGCGAAGACCGGGAAGACCGACGCGCCGGACGGGTCCTTGAGCAGCAGCGACGACGGCGCGGTCACGCCGGACCGCAGTGCCGTGGCGGCGGCTTCCCGGGTCAGCGTCTTGCCACGCAGCACGCCGTGCTGGTCGGCGAAAGAGAACCGGATCAGCTCGATACCGAGCTCGTCGACGACCCGGCGCAGCTGGCCGGCGGCGGCGTACTGGGTGTCGGTCCACAGCTGGTGACGGTCGATGAAGCCGCCCCGGTCGGCGGCGAGCATCGGCACCACGCGGCGGCCGTCCCCGCCGTCGGCGACGGGCCGTTCGTCGAGGCTACGCATCGCCGGCCGCCGACCGCGTCGGAGCGCCGACCGCCGACCGCGACGGGGTGCCGGCCCACGGGGAGCCGGCCCGCCGCTGCGCCTCACGTTCGCGCCAGGTCTGCTCCCAGCCGTCGGTCGGGGCCACGGTGTCGACGGCGAGCGGGCCGGTCAGCTCGGCGGCCGCAGCCTCGTCGGCCGGGCGGGCCGGGACCGGGTTGCCGGCCTCGAAGGCGTCAATGGCGCGCAGCAGCAGCCGGCGGTTCGCGGTCACCGCCCGGTCGGAGACACCGAGTCGCTCCACGGTGCGGTCCTGGATCGGGCCCATGCTCTCCACCGCCCACTGGTCGTGGACGTTGATGTCCAGCCCCATTCCGGTGTAGGTCAGGTCCCGCTGCTCGGCCGGGTCGAAGCCCCAGTTGTTGGCCCGGTTGCGCAGCGGCCGGTAGTCCGGCAGGGAGACCTCGTCGAGCCGCTGGGCGAGCAGGGTCTGCTTGTCGGTCGGCTCGGCGAAGTCGTAAAAGATCATGTACCAGTAGTGGTGGTAGTCGTCGATCGGCACGTGCCACTGGCAGAAAACCTTGTCGTTGCCGAACGGGACCACGAACGCGTTGGGGAAGACCAGGTTCGTGATGCGTACGTGGCGGATCTCGTCGGTGAGCTGGCGCAGCGCGTACACCCGCAGGCCGTGCTCGGCCTGCTCGACCTCGATGTCCGGCCGGTAGGCGTCGCCGACCAGCTTGGACAGCTTCTGCCCGGTGCCGGCGACCTCCTCGCTGAACTGCTGGCCGTAGACGTCGCGCGGATCCTCGTCGATGAACCGGTGCAGGAACGAGACGTGGCTGGGGTCGATGCCGCCCTCGACGCCCTGCAGCCAGTTGCACTCCCACAGCCCTTTGAAGGCGAAGGTGTACTCGTCGGGTGCCTGGAAGCAGTCGTAGTGCGGCATCGGCGGCGGGTCGCCCTCGCCGAGGTAGGCGAAGACGATGCCGTTGCGCTCGACGCACGGGTAGCTGGGGATGCGCACCTTGCTGGCGAAGGTGCTGTGCGGCGGCTCGGCCGGCTGCTCCAGGCAGCGCCCGTCCGGCCCGTACAGCCAACCGTGGTAGAGGCAGCGCAGCCCGCCGTCCTCGTGCCGGCCGTACGCCAGGTCGACGCCCCGGTGCGCGCAGAACCGCCCGACCAGCGACCAGCCGCCGTCGGCCTGCTTGAACAGCACCAGGTCCTCGCCGAGCAGCCGGACCGGTTTGACCGGCCGCTGCGGGTCCATCTCCGACACCAGCGCCGCCGGCTGCCAGTACGCGCGCATCAGCCGGCCGAGCGGTGTGCCCGGCCCGGAGCGGGTGATCCGCTCGTTCTCCTCGCGCCGCAGCATGGCACCCCTCTCAGCTAGGCATCCGATCCAGCATGCATTGGATCCAATCCTGGCATAGATGTGGGCGGCGCGATAGTTGCAGCATCCCGCTATCTGCGGAATCGCGGACGGTCACTCCAGCGTCACCGCCGGTCCGCTCGATCTGCTGGCGCTCGCCCGCACCACGAACCGGTCAGCGCCGACCCACGCCCGGACCAGCGCCGACACCAGCACGTCGGCCAGCCGCAACCGGCGGGCCAGGCGGAACAACCCGGACGACCGACCGGCGAACAGCGGCCACGTCAAAGCCCTGGAGTCGAGGCACATCCGGGTGGTGGCCCGGATCCCGTGACGGGCCGCCAGGACATGCTGGTCCGAGAACGGAAAAGGGAAGACGGTACGGCGACCGACCCCGGGCAACTCGACCCGCGTCCGACGCGGCCAGCACCGGCCGTGCGCACCGACGCGGTCGCGGCCTGCTCGACGATCCACCGCACCGAGTCACGACCGTGCGGGTCGCCGGTGCCGAGCATCAGCGCCAACACCACCCTCGTACCGGCGGCGATCAGCCGGTTCCGCGCCCGGCACCCGGACGTCTTCGGCCGATCCTGCTGGTGTCGCACCCGCTGCTGTCGCGCCCGCCGTCGGCGACGGGGTCGACCTGACGGACGAGGAGCTGCTGGTCGCCCTCCCCGCCGGGCACAGGCTGGCCGGCGTCGACCGGGTACGGCTGACCGACCTGGCCGGCGAGACGTGGATCGACTGCGCGTACCCGGGCTGTCTGGGGCCGCTGACCGCACTGGCCGACGCCCTCGGCGGCCCGCCCCGGATCGCCTTCCACTGCGTTGACTTCCTCCCCGCCCTGAAGGGACGGGGATTCCCTGGGTCGCCCCAGGGGGTTCCTGCTTCACCGACGACCGCCCCGTCCGAGAGGAGGACTCCCGGTGAGGTCTCACACCGCCTCCACAGGCAGTCACGGAGAGCCCCTCCGCGAGAATGTTCCGGGCCGCGTTCACGTCCCGGTCATGGGCCTGCCCGCACCGGCAGGTCCACGACCGGACCGCCAACGGCAGGTGTTCAGCCAGTACGCCACAGCCCGAGCACAGTCGGGTCGACGGGAACCAGCGGTCCACGACCACCAGATCCCGGCCGTACCAGTCCGCTCTGTACCCCAGCATGCTGCGGAACTGCCGCCAGCCCGCGTCCGAGACGGCGCGGGCCAGACTGTGACTGGCCATCATGTTGCGGACGGCCAGGTCCTCGATCACGATCGTCTGGGTTTCACGAACGAGCCGGGTGGTCAACTTGTGCAGGTGGTCGCGGCGGCGGTCGGCGATCCGGGCATGAACCCGGGCCACCGCCAGCCGGGCCTTGGCCCGGTTCGCCGAGCCTCTGGCCTTGCGTGCGAGGTTCCGCTGGGCCCGGGCCAGCCGCCGCCGGTCACGGCGTTCATGTCTCGGGTTGG
Source organism: Micromonospora sp. ABR4_055 (assembly GCF_056160425.1). Lineage (NCBI taxonomy): Bacteria > Bacillati > Actinomycetota > Actinomycetes > Micromonosporales > Micromonosporaceae > Micromonospora > Micromonospora sp. ABR4_055. The sequence continues at coordinate 51,852 of NZ_JBSWXD010000019.1, read as the reverse complement.
GGATCTTCTCCCCGGTGGACAGGGTGAACAGGCTGTCGAGGCCGGCGTCGACCCCCACCACGGCGTGTGATGACTGGCACGGCAAGCAGGCTCTGGTTGCTGCCGGCACCGGCATCATGCTGGTGCCCGCGCTCGCCTGGGGCACGGCCCATCCAGGCCGTCACCGTCATGCTCGCCATGCTCCGCGAGCTGATCGCTGCGGCGCGGTGACGTCACCGCCCAGATCGCCGCCGAGCTGTCGCTCACCCGCATCGCCGAGGCGCTGCGGCTGGCCGAGTCCGGCACCGTCGCCGGCAAGGTCGTCCTGACCCCCTGACCGATTCCGGCGAACGCCTGTACCGCCGCTAGCCGCCGGGCCGAGGCACCCACCAGTCGCCGAGCACAATGTGCAGCACCATGGTCAGCAGACTGATCCCGAGGGCCGCGAGCAACCCGAACGCGAAGCCGAGCAGGCCGGTGTACCGACGCTGGTTGACGCCGACCACACCAGGCAACGCCGCCGCCCTGCCCGACCACGGAAGCTCCAGACCCAGCCACCACAGCAGACCGAGCCCGAACGGGGCCAGGAAGACCAGCCAGAACCAGTACCACCGGGTGCCCAGCGCCGGAGCCGGCCCACCGACCAGCACCACCAGGAAGGTCACCAGCAGCACGAAACCGATCTGGGTACCGACCCGCACGGCGGACTGCACGCCGCCGACCCGCTGTTCCAGGCCGGCGGCGCGCAGGTCCCGGGCCAGGGCGGCCGCGCCCGGTCCTGCGTAGCTGCCGCCGCCGTCGGCAGCAGCAGCGGTCACCGCGCCGAAGGTCGCGGTGTTGGTCCAGCGCACTCGGCCGTCGGCGGTACGCCACCCGAACAGCGGGCCGAGTTGACCCGACGACCGCAGCTCGGCGACGTCGAACCATCCGCGTCGACTCCGGTCCCAACTGTCACCCCACTGGTACGCCACCACCCGACCCGCTGCCACGTCCGCCCTTGCCTGGTCGTAGTCGTGCTGCCGGGGGGCCGTCCACCAGGCGGTCGCCGCCGCGACCAGCCACAGCAGGACGATCACCAGCCGCAGCACCGTCCACCATGCAACGGCAGGTACGACCGCCAGCCCGCGTGAACCGTCACTCATGGACGCATTGTCGCAACACCTGACCAGCCGCGGCCGACCTCGTCAACCACCGCGCGGGCGTACCGTCAGGTTGCCAAGACGGCGGAGACCAGTGCCGCTGCGCTGGGCGGCAACCCGATGCGCCTTCGATGACCCTGATGTCAGTTGGTCGGCACCGGTGACAGGTGGGCGCGTTCGCCCTGGGCGCCGAAGAGGGTGAGTGTCTCCGCCGGTTGGGCGTCGGCACTGCCGATCCAGTGCGGCGTACGGGTGTCGAACTCGGCGGCCTCACCCGGGTCGAGCTGGAACTCCTGGTCGCCGAGGACGAACCGGACCCGCCCGTTGAGCACGTAGAACCATTCGTACCCGTCGTGGGTCTGCTGTTTCATGGTGGGTGACCGGCCGGCCGGCGGGTAGACCACCTTGTATGCCTGGACGCCGCCGGCCCGCCGGGTCAGCGGCACGATGGTCAGCCCGGAGCGTCGGATCGGCCGCAGGTGGATCCGCGGGTCGCCGGTGGGTGGGGCGGCGACCAGGTCGTCGAGCGGTACGCCGTGGGCCCGCGCCAGCGGCAGCAGCTGCTCCAACGTCGGGCGGAGTTTGCCGTTCTCCAAGCGGGACAGCGTGCTCGTGGTCAGACCGGTCTCTTCGGCCAGGCCGGCCAGGGTGACGCCGCGTGCCCGGCGCAGGGCACGCAGCCGAGGGCCGACCCCGGCGAGGACGTCCGCTGCGGTGACGTTCATGGCACCCATGATGCGGATCGGCAACTCTTCTTGCAATTGCCGTGCAGTGGTCCGGATGCTGTCCCCGAAGGAGGCAACCGATGAATGGATGGCAGGGCCCGCAGCTGGGTGCCGATCCCGAGTCGTTCTGGGAGGGGCTGCACCGCAGCCTGACCGCCTCGGACCGACCGACCAACTCACAGCTCGTCGAGACCGCCGGGGCGCTGACGCCGGGCGCCGCCCTGGATCTGGGCTGTGGTGGCGGCGGCGACAGCATCTGGCTGGCCCGACAAGGCTGGCAGGTCACGGCCGTGGACATCTCCGCTACGGCCGTTGCCCGCGTCGTGGCAAAGGCCGACGAGCTCGGCCTCGGCGACCGGGTCACCGGTGAACGGCACGATCTGGCGGACAGCTTCCCGGCCGGGACGTTCGACCTGATCAACGCGCAGTACTTCCACACGCCGTTCGCGCTGGACCGGGGCCGGGTGCTGCGTACCGCCGCGTTGGCCCTGCGGCCCGGCGGCCGGCTGCTGGTCGTCGACCACGGATCCACCGCCCCCTGGTCGTGGAATCAGGACCCGGACGCCCACTTCCCCACCCCGGACGAGGTGGCCACCGGCCTCGATCTCGATCCGCGGCAGTGGCAGGTGCTGCGGGCGGACATGCCGCAGCGGCGGGCCACCGGGCCGGCCGGTCAGACCGCGATGGTCACCGACAACGTGCTGCTCATCCGGCGCGACGGAGAGATCGGCTGATGCCACCCGCACCGCGACCATCAGCAGGGCCACCGGCCGCCGGGGCGCGGCCATGCACGGGATCGATCGGGTTTGCCCGCTGTCGCGTCGGGCTGCTTACCGCCGCGAAACACGCCAGAAGCACGACGTCCCTACGTCCCGTCCATGGATCCGGCGTTGGATAAAGGACTGGACGCACCTCCGCGAGCACAGGCCGGTGAGCACGCCTACACCGAGCTGAAGCGGCGGCTGCTGGTCGGCGACTTCCCGCTCAGGATCCGGCTCGGCGAGGAGCGGCCGGCCACCTTGCTGTCGGTGTCGCGTACCCCGGTTCGTTAGGCCCTGACCCGGTTGCACTCCGAGCGGCTCGTCGAACGCCTGCCGGACGGCGGCTACGTGCCGACGGCGTCCAATCTGGTCGAGGTCCGGCAGTTGTACGAGGTCCGCCGAGCGTTGGAGCTGGCGACGCTGCACCGGCCGGTCGAGACCGGTGAACCACACGATCCGGCCGTCGTCGAGCCCCTGCGTGACGACTGGCTGGTGCTGCGCCGCGACACTCCGGAGCCGGATCCCGGCTTCGTGCTGCCCGACTCCGCTCCGCCGAGCGGATCGACCGGACGACCACGCAGCACCTCGGCATCCTGGAGGCCGTCCTCGGTGGCGACCTCGACACCGCCCACCGGGAATTCACGATGCATCTGGGGGAATCCGTCGCCGTCGTCGAGCAACGGGCCGCGCAGGCCCTGACCCGGATGATGGCCGTCGAGACAAGGCCGCTGCCCTGACCGCCGTGGCGACGCCGGCGGACAGCACCACCGCACTGCTGTCGGGCCGCCCTCGCCGGCCTGCCGAACCCGCCGGCGGTCAGGTTAACCGGCGCAGGATCTCCTTGACCAGCGGGCCGAGCCGGGCGGCGGCCCCGTGGCCCGGATCCCAGGTGCAGGCGACGCCGACGGCGGCCACCCGCCCGGTGTCAAGCACGGCGGTCACCGCCCGGCGCGTCGTCGGCGACGCCGACCCGCAGGCGGGCGCCGCGGCCATCGACCGACGAGCCGTCCACCGGACGGTCACCCCGGCGGCCACGACTGTCACGAGACTGCGACGACTCATGATCACGCAGTCTCACCAACCGCCGGCGGCCGGAACAACCACCCCCGGGCCGGCTTGTCCCGCCGACCGGCCAGCTCGGCGGGACTATCGTCACCGCGCGACGCTCATCCGGGTCGCCCGGTCAGCCCTTGGTGGCACCGGCGGTGAGCCCGCCGATCAGCTGACGTTCGGCGATCGAGTAGAAGGCCAGCGCCGGGACCATCGCCAGCACGACGTACGCCAGCACCTTGGCGCTGTCGTCGGCGTACTGGCCCTGGAACTCCTGCACGCCCACCGGGATGGTCCACCAGTTCGGGTCGTTGAACACCACCAGCGGAAGCATGAAGTTGTTCCAGCTGGCCACGATGGCGAGCACCGACACGGTGGCGATCGCCGGCCGGGCCATCGGCAGCAGGATCCGCCAGAAGAAGCCGAACGGCGTACAGCCGTCGAGGATCGCCGACTCCTCCAGCTCCCCCGGTATGGCCCGGAAGAACGACCGCAGGATGATGATCGTCACCGGCAGGCCGAACGCGGCCTGCGGCAGGATCACCCCGAGCGGGTTGTCCAGCAGACCCATGGTGCGCAGCAGGATGAACAGCGGCAGGATGGCGACCGCGAACGGGAACATCAGCCCGATCGTGAAGAACAGGAACAGCAGTTCCCGCCCCCGGAACGCGTACCGGGCGAAGACGAACGACGCCAGTGCCGCCACCCCGACCACGATCACCGCGGTGGCCAGCGCGATCAGCGTGCTGTTGAACAGCTGCCGCCAGAACGATCCGGAGCCGAGAATCTCGAGGTAGTTCTCCGGTATCCACGGCGACGGCAGACCGAACGGGCTGTTGGACAGCTGGCGGTTGTCCTTGAACCCGCCGAGCAGCGCGAAGGCGATCGGTACCACGATGATCAGCCCGACGATGATCGAGACGGTGTGCAACGACAGGGACCGGGCCGGGCCGGGCAGCCGCGACACCCGGTCGCCACCCCGGTCGGCCCGCTGCGGCCGGGGCCGTGCGGTACGAGTCGGGGCGCTCATCGCTGGTCCCCCATGGTGGTCATCGCTCCTTCGAGGTCGCGGCGCAGGATGAAGCGTTGATACAGCACGGCGAAGGCCAGGCTGATCAGGAACATCGCGATGCTGATCGCGCTGGCGTAACCCACCTCGAAGCGCCGGAACCCGTACTGGAACATGGTCACCGCCATGGTCTCCGACGCGTTCAGCGGACCACCGCCGGTGAGCACCCAGACCAGGTCGAACAGCTGGATGCTGCCGATCACGGCCAGGAACATCGAGATCCGGATAGTCGGGGCCAGCAGCGGCAGCGTGACGTGCCGGAAGATCTGCCAGCCGCCGGCTCCGTCGGTCGCCGCCGCCTCGTGCAGTTCCCGGGGGATGTTCTGTCTGCCGGCGAGCAGCAGGACCATGTGGAAGCCGAAGTACTTCCAGGTCATCACCAGGAACACCGAGTACAGCACGGTCGACGGGTCGGACAGCCAGGTCGAGCTCAGGCTCTCCAGGCCGACCAGGCCCAGCACGTGGTTGGCCAGGCCCCGGTTCGGGCTGAAGACCATGGTGAACAGGACCGCGGTGATGACCTCGGACAGCACGTACGGGGCGAAGAACAGCACCCGGTAGACCGCCCGGCCGCGCAGCTTCTGGTTCAGCAGCAGGGCCAGCCCCAATGCGAGCGGCAGCTGGACGGTGACCGACAGCACCACCAGCAGGGCCCCGCGTCGCAGGTCGCCGATGAAGACCGGGTCGTCGAGCAGCCGGACGAAGTTGTCCAGGCCGATGAAGTCGGTCGGTAGGCCGCCGAACCCGTTCCAGCGGAACAGACTGGTGTACGCCGCGACCAGGATCGGGACGACGACCAGCACGCCGAACAGCACCAGCGCCGGCAGCAGGAACAGGCCGATGGTGATCCGGTCGCTGATCCGGCGACGTCTCAGGTTGCGGTCCATCGTCGCCGGTCAGCGCTGAGCGACGACGGTGACGGCCTCGGCGACCTGCTCCGGGGTCATCTGCCCAGCGATCAGTTCGGCGACCCGGTCGTTGACCTCCTGGCCGACCGCCGGTGCGTACGCCTGGTCCAGGTAGAGCTGGAAGTTGCTGGCGTCGGCCAGGGTCTCGGCGACGGCGGCGAGGTTGGGGTCCTCGATCGCGGCCTCGGCGCCGATGGTGACCGGCAGGAACGCGCCGGTTGCGGCGGCCCGGCGCTGCTTGTCCACCTGGCTGATGAACTCCAGGAACCGGATCGCGTCCGGCGAGGCGTCGCGGCCGATGGCGAACCCGCCGCCGCCGCCGAACGCGTCGGAGGCCGATCCCTGACCGCCGTCGACCACCGGGAACGGGAAGAAGCCGAGGTCGGTGCCGATCCCGCCCTCGACGCCGGACGCCTCCTCCTGGACGGCCGGGGCCCACTGGCCCATCAGCTCCATCGCCGCGTCGCCGTTGCCCATCGCCGCGGCCTGGCCGTCGGGTTCACCGTACGACGCGCCGAGGAAGCCCTCCTGGAATGGTTCGAGGGCGACCAGCTCGGCGAGCCGTTCGCCGGCGCCGATGAACGCCGAGGTGGTGAAGTTGTTGTCCTCGCCGGCCTGGCTCAGCGCCTCGACGCCGCCGATGCGCATCGCGAGGTAGGCCCAGTAGTAGTGGCCGGGCCACTTCTCGCCGCCGGCCAGCGCGATCGGTGTGATCCCGGCTGACCTGAGTCGGCCGACGACCTCGAGGTACTCGGCCCAGGTCTGCGGCGGTGCGGTGATGCCGGCGTCGGCGAACAGCGCCTTGTTGTACCAGAAGCCGACCATACCGATGTCGAACGGGACGCCGTAAAGTCGTCCGTCGATCTCGTACGGCAACGTCGAGGCCGGCTGCAGGATGTCCCGCCAGGGGGCGACCGCGTCGGTGATGTCCTGGCACAGCCCGGCCTCGACCTGCTGCCGGAGAACGCCACCGCCCCAGGTGTGGTAGATGTCCGGCGGGTCGCCGGCCTGGGTGACCGTTGTCAGCCTGGCCTTGAACGCCTCGTTCTCCAGCGGGGTGATGGTGATGCCGACGCCTTCGTTCTGCGCTTGGAACTCCTCGGCGAACGCCGCCCAGACAGGCAGCATCGGGTCGGTGTTCTGGATGTGCCACCACTCGATGCCCGCACTGTCGCTTCCGGAGTCGCCGCACGCGCCGAGCGCGACCGCGCCGGCTCCGAGGCCGGCAAGGCTCAGCAGCGTACGGCGGGAGAAGTGGATCGGTGTCGCCATGTGCCGTCCCCTCAGGTAAGCGGCGAGCGTGGTCCCACCCACCGCTGAATGCCGAGCAATCGACCGGTGTCACCGAAAATTTCACCTGCGGAACGCCATGAATTGGTGACGTTGCGCACGCTACGACGGCGTTGCCGCTCGGTCAAGACCCGGTTTCCACACAACGACCGTCGTCAACGGGCCGCAGAAGCCTCCTCGAGTGGCATACTTTCCGGAAAACTGCCGAAGATCTCGCCAGCCGAGCCCGGAGGACCACCGATGCCGACCGACACGACCGACGTGGCCACCTCGGCCCGGGTCATCACCAACCCCGTGCTGCGCGGGTTCTACCCCGACCCGTCGGTGCTGCGCGTCGGCGACGACTACTACCTGGCCACGTCGACCTTCGAGTGGTACCCGGGCGTGACCCTGCACCACTCACGCGACCTGGTGCACTGGCGCCCGCTCGACGGGATACTCACCGAACGACGACTGCTGGACCTGACCGGTGCCGGGGACTCGTGCGGGGTGTGGGCACCCGATCTGACGTACGCCCACGGCTTGTTCCACCTGGTCTACAGCGACGTCGCCAGCTTCGCCAGCGGCTACTGGGATCCGCAGAACTACCTCATCACCGCCCCGTCGATCGACGGACCGTGGTCCGACCCGGTGCCGCTGCACGCCCACGGCTTCGACGCGTCGCTGTTCCACGACGACGACGGCAGCACCTGGCTGCTGGCGATGACGGCCGACTGGCGGCCGGGCCACGACCGGTTCGGTGGCATCGAGATCCAGCGCTACGACCGCGACGCCCGGCGCCTGGTCGGCGACCCGGTCACCATTTTCACCGGCACGCCGACCGGGCTCACCGAAGGACCGCACATCTACCGGCACGACGGGTGGTACTACCTGGTCACCGCCGAGGGCGGCACCAGCTGGGAGCACCAGGTGACCGTCGCCCGGTCCCGCGCCCTGCTCGGGCCGTACGAGGCCGACCCGGCCGGGCCGATGCTCACCTCCGCCGGCCGCCCCGAACTGACCCTGCAGAAGGCCGGGCACGGCAGCCTGGTGCGGACCCAGCGCGGCGAGTGGTACCTCGCCCACCTGGTCGGTCGCCCCTACACCCCGCTGGGGCGGTGCGTCCTCGGCCGGGAAACCGCGATCCAGCGGGTCGACTGGTCCGCCGACGGCTGGCCGCGGGTCGCCGGTCAGGTCCCGGCCGAACAGGTGCCCGCCCCCGACCTGCCGGCGCACCCCTGGCCCGCCGAGCCGTCCACCGACCACTTCGACGCCGCGACCCTCGGCCCGCGCTGGTCGACCCTGCGCCGACCGGCCGGGCCGGACTGGACCGACCTGACCAGCCGCCCGTCACACCTGCGGATCGTCGGCGGCCAGTCCCCGGTCGGACGGCAACGCCCCAGCCTGGTCGCCCGCCGGGTGACCGCACCGAACTGCGTCTTCGAGACGCTCGTCGAGTTCCGCGCGGCCACCCCCCGCCAGCTTGCCGGGGTGACCGGCTACTACAACACCGAGAACTGGCACTACGCCTATCTGACCCGCACCGACGACGGTCGCCAGGAGCTGCAGCTGCTCAGCTGCGACAGCGGCCGCCGACAGTCCCACCCGCAGGCCAGCGTCGACGTCACCGACGTCGCACGGCTCGGGCTGCAGGTGGTGTTCGACGGCCCGGTGCTGAGGTTCGGCTACCACCGGGGCGACCACTGGCGCGAGCTGCCGGTCGAGCTGGACGCCACCATCCTGTCCGACGAGTACGCCGCCCGGATGACCGACGGCGAGCCGGAGGCCTGGGGCTTCACCGGCGCGTTCGTCGGGCTCTGGGTGCAGGACATCGGCAACGACGGCGGGTACGCCGACTTCGACCACGCCACCTACCGGGAGCTGTGAGCGACGGGCCGGGTTACCGGGCACCACCGTTGACGTACAGCGTCTGCCCGCTGACGTAGGACGCGTCCTCGCTGGCCAGGAAGGCGATCACCGAGGCGATCTCAGCCGGCTGGCCGACCCGGCGCAGCGGCGTCTGCTCCGCGACCTGCCGGCGGTGCTCGTCCGGGTCGACCCCGATCCGGGCGGCCACCGCCGCGGTCATCGACGTCGCCACATAGCCGGGTGCGACCGCGTTCACGTTGATGCCGTACGGCCCCAGCTCGATCGCCAGGGTGGCGGTGAGCCCCTGCACGCCGGCTTTGGCTGCGGCGTAGTTGACCTGGCCACGGTTGCCCAGCGCCGACCGGCTGCTCAGGTTGACGATCCTGCCGTAGCGGGCCGGCACCATGTGCCGCTGCGCCGCCCGGCAGCAGTGGAACATGCTGGACAGGTTGGTGCGCAGCACCGCGTCCCAGTCGTCGGCCGGCATTCGGAACAGCAGGTTGTCCCGGGTGATCCCGGCGTTGTTGACCAGGATGTCGAGCCGCCCGTGCGCGGCGACCGTCTGGTCGACCATCGCGTCGACGGCGACCGGGTCGGTCACGTCACAGCCGACCGCGACCGCGCTGCCGCCGGCCGCGACGATCTCGTCGACCACCGGACCGGCCCGCTCGGCGGTCAGGTCGACCACCGCCACCGTGGCGCCCTCGGCGGCCAACCGCCGGGCGGTGGCTGCCCCGATACCCTGCGCGGCTCCGGTGACCAGGGCGACCCGGTCGGCGAATCTGTCCATCGAAGCGGCTCCTTCGGCGCTGGGGTGAACCGGCGGGGGTGTTCGCCGGTGCGGACCCTCGGGTCGGCGCAGACCATTGTGCCCGGTGCCGGACGGTCGTTCACGGAGTGGGATCGCGGGCGTCGTAGTGGGCGAACGTCGGCTGGTGGCGGGCCAGCGCCGCCAGCACCACCAGGCAGGCCAGGCCACCGGCGACCGCCGCGACCGCCTCACCGGTCAGCTGCGCGGTGACGCCGAGCACCAACTGGCCCAGCTGCGGGCCACCGGCGACCACCACGATGAACACCCCCTGCAGCCGACCGCGCAGCGCGTCCGGCGTCGCCGCCTGCAGGATCGTCATCCGGAACACCGAGCTGACCGCGTCTGCCGCGCCGGCCAGCAGCAGCACCGCCACCGCCGCCCACAGCAGCGGATGCGCACCACCGCCCGGTGCCGGCCCCGGCGCCGCCACGACGATCAGCCCGAACACGGTGATCGCCACCGCCCAGCCGGCCACCGACACCAGCACCGCCAGGCCCTGCCGGCGCACCGCACCCAGCGGCCCGGAGAGCAGGCTCGCCGCCAGGGTGCCGCCGGCGATGCCGGCAGTGAGCAGCCCCACCGTGGTGGCCCCGCCGCCGAGCGCGGTCGCGCCGATCGCCGGGAACAGCACCCGGGGCATGGCCAGCACCATCGCCGCCAGGTCGACCAGGAACGTCATCCGCACGTTCGGCCGGGTGCCGAGGAACCGCAGGCCTTCCCAGACCGAGGCGAGCCCGGCCCGGCGGACCTCGCCTTCCGGTGGGATCGACGGCAACGCCACCAGGGTGGCCAGGGCCACCGCCACCAACGCCACCTCGATCAGGTAGGTCCCGGGGTAGCCCCACCAGCCGACCAGCACCCCGGCCAGCAACGACCCGGCCGTGTAGGCCACACCCATGGACAGGTTGGACAGGGCGTTCGCCGCCGGCAGCAGGCCGATCGGCAGCAGCCTCGGCACGATCGCGGTACGGGCCGGATTGTTGATCGCGAACAGCCCGTTCTGCGCCGCGACCAGGCCGTACAGCAGCCCGACGCTGCCGACGTCGAACAGCGCCTGCCCGGTGAAACCCATCCCGACCAGCAACAGGCCGGTGGAGGTGGCAACCACCACCCGCCGCCGGTCGTACGCGTCGACCAACGCACCGCCGTACAGGCCCAGCGCCACCAGCGGCACCAGCGCGAAGAACCCGACCAGGCCGACGTTGAATGTGGAACCGGTGAGGTCGTAGACCTGCAGACCAACCGCCACCGTGGTCAGGCTGGTGCCGATGCCGGACAGCGAGGCGCCGAGCCACATCCGGCGGTACGGCGCGCTGGCCCGCAACGGGCCGAGGTCGATCAGGAGACTGGGCACCAGTGGATCATGCCTCGCGCCGCCGCCCGCAATGACGTGTGCCGAGTCACCCGCCAGCGACCGACGGGACCACCTGCACCTGGGCACCGGCCGGGACCGGGGTGTCCAGACCGCCGCTGTGCCGGTGGTCGGCACCGTCGACGTAGACGTTCACGTACCGCCGGATCTGGCCCTGCTCGTCGCGGATCCGGCGGGCGAGTCGCGGCCAGCGGCGGGTCACCTCGTCGAGGACCGCCCGCAGCGTGCCGTCGGCGTCGACGGTGAGCCGGGCCTGCCCACCGCTGTCCGCCCGCAGCGCGCCCGGCACCAGCAGCGTCACCACCTCACACCACCGCGGCCCGGACACAGAGCACGTCCGGCAGGCCGGTGGCGACCGGTTGCCAGGAATCGCCCTCGTCACGGCTGGCGAACACGTCCCCGCTGCGGGTGCCGAAGTAGACCCCGGCGGTCGACGCGTCGTCGGTGGTCAGCGCGTCACGCAGCACCGCCGGATAGTACGGGTGCTGCGGCAGCCCGGCGGTCAGCGGCTGCCAGGTGGCACCGGCGTCGGCGGACCGGAACACCCGGCACCGGTCGTCGACCGGGAACCGCCGCGAGTCGGCGACCAGCGGGAACGTGTAGATCACCCCGGACCGGTGCGGGTGGGTGGCGATCGGGAAGCCGAAGTCGCTGGGCAGGCCGTCGGCGATCGACGACCAGGTGGCGCCGGCGTCGTCGGAGCGGTAGACGCCGTGGTGGTTCTGCGCGTACAGCCGGTCCGGGTCGACGGCGTCCCGGGCCACCTTGTGCACACACTGGCCGAACTCGGGCCACTCGTCGGGCAGGAAGTACGCGCGGATGCCGGTGTTGCCGGGTGCCCAGCTCGCCCCGGCGTCGGCGGACCGGTAGACGCCGCCGGTGGACATGGCGACCAGCAGCGCGGCCGGGTCGCGCGGGTCGGGCAGGACGGTGTGGATCGCCTGGCCGCCGAAGCCGGCCTCCCACTGCGGCCGGTGCGGGTGCTCCCACAACGGCCGGACCAGCTCGAAGCTGGCCCCGCCGTCGGTCGACCGGAACAACGCCGAGGGTTGGCTGCCGGCGTACACCACGTCGGGCTCGGCGGCCGACGCCGGCGTGAGCTGCCAGACCCGCTCCAGGGCGGCCCCGGTGTCGCCCGGGAAGGCGACCGGCGGCTGCTCCGGCTCGGACCAGGTGCGCCCGAGGTCGTCGCTGGTCGCGACGCTTGGCCCGTAGTGCGAACTGGCCACCGAGGCGAGCAGCCGGGGCACCGCCCGGCGTTTGTCGATCGCCACCGCGTACACCGCGGTCATCGCAAAGTGCGGGCCGCTGACCTGCCAGCCGCGCCGGTCGTCGGTGCTGGTCGCGAGGAACAGACCTTTCTCCGTGCCGATCGCGAGCAGCGCCCCGGCATTCGGTGTCCCCATCGATTCCCCTCCTGGTCACCTCTGGTCACCGGCCGGCGACGTCGCCGGCCCGAACCGGAGTATGCCGAGACGGACCGACAGTTCAGGTCAGGTCAGCGGGGGTGGCGAGCTGGGCGTCAGTCGGGATCGGCCGTGCGGGCGAAGCCGTACCGCTCGGCGTGGTCGGGGTCGGCCGGGTCGATCTGGCGCAGCCCTTCGTCGGCCAACCGCTTGTTGATCTCGTCAAGGTGGTCGCGGACCAGCCGGGCCTCGTCGTCGGTGGTCTTGCCGCGGTGCGGTTTGCCGGCGTGCTCCAGGGTCGCGTAGTCGACCCGCTCGGCGGCCTTGCGGCTGGCCTTGGCCGGTTTGACCCGCTCGGCGGTACGCAGCAGCTGGGCCATCGGCACGTCGGTGGCGAGCGAGTCGAACTCGCTGGCGGTCAGTACCACCCGACGCGGCTCGCCGTCGCCCTGTCCGTCGTGGATCTCCACGACGGCGACGTCGAGCGCCGCGTCGTCGATGCTCTCCACCTCGTCCGGCCGGGCCTCCAGCCGCACCGGACCGGCGACCAGGTCGGGGTGTTCGAGGACGACGATCCGCACCAGCTCGTCCGCCGAGTCCAGCACGGCACCACTGAAATCGGAGACGTACACCGTCTTCCTGCCCATGTCGAAACATCTCCCGTCGGTCCGGATCGCTGCCGGCGTCCGCTGGCGGCGGAGCCGGTCACCGAAGCTACCCGACAGGTGTGCGAAGACCGCAACAGCCGGGTCACTGGTGTGTCCGACCGGGCCGGCTAGAATCAGCCGGGTGCCCGGACCGGGCCACGGGTAGGATCACCACGAGGTCGAGAGGCGCTGCGACGGGCCGCGAGAAGCCCGCCACGCTCGGCCACGATCACGGCCCCTGATCGGGCGTGATCACCAGACAAGGGCGCCTCCGAGCTACCAGCGGAGGTGTCAGATGAGTCATGTGTCACGTGCCGGCGACAGCGAGCGGGCGCTGCGGGAGCTGCTGAGTCAGCGGATCGCGGTGCTCGACGGCGCCTGGGGCACCATGCTGCAGGGCGCCGGTCTCACCCCGGCCGACTATCGCGGCGACCGGTTCGTCGACCACCCCCGGGACGTCACCGGCGACCCGGACCTGCTCAACCTGACCCGCCCGGACGTCATCCTCGACGTACATCGGCAGTATCTCGCCGCTGGCGCGGACATCACCACCACCAACACGTTCACCGCGACCAGCATCGCCCAGGCCGACTACGGGCTGGAGGCGTACGTGCCGGAAATGAACCTGCGCGGCGCGCAGCTGGCCCGGCAGGCGGCCGACGAGTTCGGCGGCCGGTTCGTGGCCGGCTCGGTCGGCCCGCTCAACGTCACGCTGTCGCTGTCGCCCCGGGTGGAGGATCCGGCCTACCGCGCGGTCACCTTCGACCGGGTCAAGGCGACGTACGCCGAACAGCTGACGGCGCTCGCCGAGGGCGGCGTCGACCTGCTGCTCATCGAGACGATCTTCGACACGTTGAACGCGAAGGCGGCAATCGCGGCGGCCCGCGAAGTCGTGCCGCAGCTGCCGCTGTGGATCTCGGTGACCATCGTCGACCTGTCCGGACGAACCCTGTCCGGGCAGACCGTCGAGGCGTTCTGGCGCTCCGTCGAGCACGCCCGGCCGCTGGTCGTCGGAGTGAACTGCTCGCTCGGCGCGACCGAGATGCGCCCGCACGTGGCCGAGTTGGCCCGCATCTCGGACAGCTATGTCGCCTCCCACCCGAACGCCGGCCTGCCGAACGCGTTCGGCGGCTACGACCAGACCCCCGACGAGACGGGCGCGCTGGTCGGCGAGTTTGTCGACAGTGGGATGGTCAACCTGGTCGGCGGGTGCTGCGGCACCACACCGGCGCATATCACCCGGATCGCCGAGGCGGTCGCCGGGAAGGCACCGCGGCAGCTGCCGCAGCCGGTGCGGACCAGCCGGTTCAGCGGCCTGGAGCCGTTCGAGATCGGCCCGGACACCGGGTTCGTGATGATCGGCGAGCGGACCAACGTGACCGGTTCGGCGAAGTTCCGGCGGCTGATCGAGGCAGGCGACTTCCAGGCCGCCGTCGACGTGGCGCTGGACCAGGTCCGAGGCGGGGCGAACCTGCTCGACGTCAACATGGACGCCGACCTGCTCGACAGCGAGCAGGCGATGGTGACCTTCCTCAACCTGATCGCCACCGAGCCCGAGGTGGCCCGGATTCCGATCATGATCGACAGCTCGCGGTGGAGCGTGCTGGAGGCCGGCCTCAAGTGCGTACAGGGCAAGGCCGTGGTCAACTCGATCAGCCTCAAGGAGGGCGAGGAGGTCTTCCTCGACCAGGCCCGCAAGATCCGGGCGTACGGGGCCGGCGTGGTGGTGATGGCCTTCGACGAGCAGGGCCAGGCCGACACCACCGAACGCAAGGTCGACATCTGCGCCCGCGCGTACGACCTGCTCACCGGGAAGGCCGGCTTCGACCCGACCGACATCATCTTCGACCCGAACGTGCTGGCCGTCGCCACCGGCATCAGCGAACACAACGGGTACGCCAAGGCGTTCATCGACGCGCTGCCGCTGATCAAGCAGCGCTGCCCGGGTGCCCGCACCAGCGGTGGCATCTCCAACCTGTCGTTCTCGTTCCGCGGCAACGACGTGGTCCGCGAGGCGATGCACTCGGCGTTCCTACTGCACGCCGTACGGGCCGGGCTGGACATGGGCATCGTCAACGCCGGGCAGCTCGCCGTCTACCAGGACATCCCGGCCGACCTGCTGGAGCTGGTCGAGGACGTACTGTTCGACCGCCGTCCGGACGCCACCGACCGGCTGGTGACGTTCGCCGGCACCGTCTCCGGCTCCGGCACGAAGCGCGCCGTCGACCTGTCCTGGCGGGACGCCCCGGTCGCCGACCGGCTGTCGCACGCGCTGGTGCACGGCATCGTCGATTTCATCGAGGCCGACACCGAGGAGGCCCGCCAACTGGCGGCCCGGCCGCTCGAGGTGATCGAGGGGCCGTTGATGGACGGCATGAAGGTCGTCGGTGACCTGTTCGGATCGGGCAAGATGTTCCTGCCTCAGGTGGTCAAGAGCGCCCGGGTGATGAAACGGTCGGTGGCCTACCTGGAGCCGTTCCTGGAGGCGGAGAAGGAACAGGCCCGGCAGGACGCCGCGAACGTACCGGACGGGCAGCAGGAGGCCGCGGCGACCGCCGGCGAGGGCGGGCCGGGCACCGTGGTGCTGGCCACGGTCAAAGGCGACGTGCACGACATCGGCAAGAACATCGTCGGGGTGGTGCTGGGCTGCAACAACTACCGGGTGATCGACCTCGGAGTGATGGTGCCGGCCGCGAAGATCCTGGACACCGCGGTCGCCGAGAACGCCGACGCGGTCGGGCTGTCCGGCCTGATCACCCCGTCGCTGGACGAGATGGTCACGGTCGCCGGGGAGATGCAGCGGCGCGGGCTGAAACTGCCGCTGCTGATCGGCGGGGCCACCACCTCCCGGCAGCACACCGCAGTACGGATCGCACCGGCGTACGACGGCAGCACCGTGCACGTGCTCGACGCGTCCCGGGTGGTCGGGGTGGTCTCCGACCTGCTCAGCGCCGACCGGGTGGAGCGGTTCGACAGCGACAACCGGGCCGAGCAGGACCGGCTGCGCGAGCAGCACACCAACCGGCGGCAGCCGCTGCTCACCCTGGCCCAGGCCCGGGCCAACGCGGAGCCGGTGTC
The DNA here is from genome assembly GCF_056160425.1 of Micromonospora sp. ABR4_055. Lineage (NCBI taxonomy): Bacteria > Bacillati > Actinomycetota > Actinomycetes > Micromonosporales > Micromonosporaceae > Micromonospora > Micromonospora sp. ABR4_055. Next base: position 35,769 of record NZ_JBSWXD010000019.1, on the reverse strand, counting down.
CTTCGACGATCTGCCGGTGCCGGCGTTCACCGGCGTACGGTACGTCGAGCCCCGCCTCGACGAGCTGCGGCCGATGATCGACTGGCAGTTCCTCTTCCTCGCCTGGGAGCTCAAGGGCAAGTACCCGGCGATCCTGGACCAGCCGGTCGCCCGCGAACTGTTCGACGACGCCAACACGATGCTCGACCAGATCATCGCCGACGGTTCGCTGCGGGCCCACGGCGTGTACGGCTTCTGGCCGGCCCATTCCGAGGGCGACGACCTGGTTGTCGCCGCCGGACAGGCCGACCCGCCGGGCGGCGGCACCGACAACGACCGGCCGGTACGGATCCCGATGCTGCGCCAGCAGACCACCAAACCCGCCGGGCGGCCGAACCGCTGCCTCGCCGACTACGTGGCACCGGCCGGGGACCATCTCGGTGGCTTCGCGGTGGCCGTGCACGGCGCGGAGGAGCTGGCCGCCGGATACGAGGCTGCCCAGGACGACTATCGGGCGATCATGGTGAAGGCGCTGGCGGACCGGCTGGCCGAGGCGTTCGCCGAACACCTGCATCTGCGGGCCCGACGGGACTGGTACGAACCGGACGCCGACCCGGATGTGGCCGACCTGCACGCCGAGCGGTTCCGCGGCATCCGGCCGGCGCTGGGCTACCCGGCCAGCCCGGACCACAGCGAAAAGTGGCAGCTGTTCGACCTGCTGGGCGCCGGGCGGGCCGGGATCGAGCTGACCGAGTCCGGGGCGATGACCCCGGCGGCCAGCGTCAGCGGCCTGCTCTTCGCCCACCCGGCGTCGCGGTACTTCACCGTCGGACGGATCGGCCGGGACCAGGCCGAGGACTACGCGGCCCGGCGTGGGATGCCGCTCGCCGAGGTGGAGCGCTGGCTGCGCCCCAACCTCGGCTACGAGACCGACTGAAACCGCGCCGCGCGGGCTGGGGAGGAATCAGCCCGCGGCGGTGAGGTCCGAACAGTCGGTCTCGTCCGGCAGCAGCGGGCGCAGGGTCACCGTCCACCGCTTACCCGCCGACGTCCACGGGGTGGCGGTGGTCGCGTCCGCCGCTGCGGACCGCAGCTCCTCCAGCGCCTCCCCGGTGACCGTCACGCAGCCGAGGTCGAGCGTCTCGGACAGCGATTCGCCGGGCAGTTCCGGGCCGGGCCAGGCCACCTCGGGCTGGCTGGCGTCGACCGGCTCGTCGACCGCCACCCACGGCTCGGCGACCGCGGCGATCGCGTGCGCGACGTACGGCTCGGAGTCCTCCGGTGCCGCGCCGACACCGCCGGACAGCTCGGTGAGCGAGTCGGCGAAGTCCCGCAGCTTGTCCCGGGCGGCGACCTGCTCGTCGGTCAGCCCGGCGTCGCCGGAGGTGTCGTCGGACAACGCGTACACCTCGAGTTGTTCGACGCCGTCCTCGGTCAGCACGGTGAACCGGGTCGATGTCGCGTCGGCCACCGGCGGCCGGCCCAGGTCCTGCTCGGTGCCGACCCCGGCGGCCAGCGCCTGCTTGACCAGCTCGTCGACCTGCTCCGCGCTGATCGTCTGGACCTGCAGGTTCGGCATGGCCGGACCGGGGTAGACCAGGATGGTGGGGCCCTGGGTGATCACTCGGCCGTCGGCGTACACACTGACTACCGGCAGCCGGGTCAGCAACGCCGCCGGCATGGTGAAACCGCCGGTGTGGTCCACCCGTAGGACCAGCGTGTCGGCCGGCAACGACGACCCGCCGGCAGTGCCGTCGGTGGACGAGTCGGTGCCCGGGTTCTGTCCGCACGCGGCGGTGAGCAGCAACAGGGAGGCAGCGGTGGCCGCCGCCCGTACGCCTCGAAGAATCGTCATGTCTGCTGAGACGTCGCTCGATCCCGATCGGTTCCACCCCAACCGGTTTTGTTCCCACCCGCCGGATCCGGGCCGGCGGACGCCGGGGCCGGGGCCGGTACGGCGTAGCCGGCCGTCCCCAGCATCAGGGCCATGGTGACCGCTGCCGTTCCGGCGATCCCCGCCGCGCTGCCCGCGTACGCCACGAACAGCCGCCGACGGCTCAGCGCCTCCAGCGGCAGCCCGGCCACCTGGTCGGTCACCGCCATCGCGGCCCCGGCCGCCGCCAGCAGTCCGACCCCGGCGAGCAGCAGCAGCGCCAGCGACATCGGGTGGTGTTCGCTCGGGCGCAGCCCGTCGTCCGGCGACCGGGCCAGCGTGAGCGCGAGCATCCCGGCCGCCGCCCACCCCCCGACGACCAGCAGCGCCGCCACCGCGTCGCTGGGCCGGTGCCAGCCGGCGGACAGGGTGGCGACCCCGGCGGCCGCCGCGTAGCCGGCACCGGCGAGGGCGCCGATGCCGCGCAGTGCCGCCGGCAGCACCAGGACCAGCGCCACCGCGACCGAGGCGGCAACCGTGGTGTGCCCGCTGGGCAGGCTGTTGGCCGAGTTCGCGTCGACCGGGTCGACCCCGAACGACGGCCGGGCGACGGCGTACTTCACCCACTGGGTGGTCAGGTTGGAGCCGGCGATCACCCCGGTGGCGACCACCGCCAGCAGGACCCGGCCCCGGATCAGCGCGATGAACCCGATCACTCCGGTGGCCAGGGCGAGCGAGGCCACCGAGACCACACCGAGCACCGTGCTCGCCGGCCCGTACGCCTCGTCCTGGCCGATCGAGTTGCCGGTCAGCGCGATGGTGTCCAGCCACTGGCCGCGCCAGGTCCGCACGAAGACCCACCAGACCACGCCGAAGGCCGCAGTCTGGCCGGCGGCCAGCAGAAGGCACCAGACGCCCAGGAGAACCGCGCCGCGACTGCGCATGCCGTCACGGTAGCCGCCCGGCCCGGCTCCCGCGCTCGGTCAGAACGTCCCGCGCCCGGTCACAACGTAGGAGTCCAGGATCTCAGGACGTCAGAACCAGCCAGCGAACCAGTTCCAGACGCTGACCACCCATTCGGTCTGCCGCAGATAGGCGAACCCGACGGCGATCAGGTACGCCCCGGTCACCATGTGCGAGGCACGGGCACCGTGCCGGACCCGACCCAGCTGGCGTTCCAGCACCACCCGGCCGATCACCCGGCACAGCGCGAACAGACCCGCCCCGACCAGCATCGTCAGCACGAAGGTCAGCACCGGGCTGGTCAGGTTCCCCCGGGCGGAGATGGCCCAGACCCCCCAACAGACGAAGGCGAACAGGCCACCCAGCACGCTCCACTCGCCACCGCGACGCAGCTGGGCGAGCTGCTGACTCAGCGGTGGCCGGGGCGGCCGGATCCGGCCGTCCGACCAGCCCGGCCCGACCTCCGACGGCCAGCCCGTACCGGTCGGCTCGTGCGGCGCGGTGAACTCGGCGGTCGGGGGCGGCCCGCCCCGGCCGACCTGCGCCACCCCGCGCCGGAAAAGGCCGGCGACACCCGGTGCCGTCGGCTGGTCCGCGTCGGGTGCCGTCGGCTGGTCCGCGCCCGCTGCACCGGCAGCCGTACGCTGCGGCGGCACCTCCACGGTCCGCTCGGCCCAGGGTGTATGCCGATCTGCCATGTTTCCTCCCCACGGGTGCGGGCGGACCCCCGTACCATTTAGACGCTCACATCCGAGAGTAGCGAGCCGGCAAATGGGTCGCCGACCCCGCCACCGATCGGCTAGACAGAGCAGATGGATGCACCGCTTCCGATCCGGGCCGGCGTGCCGCAGGATTTCAACCCCGTGATGGAGCTGCTGCTGGCGGCCTTCCACCAGAACCCGGACCCGGAGCTGCACGACGTCGAGCAGGGCGTCTTTGAGCCGGACCGGTCACTGGTGGTCACCGACGGTGACCGGGTGGTCGGGCACGCCGGGGCGTACACCAGGGATCTGACCGTGCCCGGCGCGGTGCTGGCCGCCGCCCACGTCACCATGGTCGCGGTCGCCCCGACCCACCGGCGGCGTGGGCTGCTGACCCGGCTGATGCACCGCCAGCTGCGCGAACTACGCGACGGCGGTGAACCGGTCGCGGTGCTGTGGGCCAGCGAGGGCCGCATCTACCCACGGTACGGCTACGGAATGGCCGCGCAGCGGCTGGAACTGGATGTCGACCTGCGGGAGACCCGGGTGCTCGATCCGGCTGACCCGTCCGCTGGCCCTGGCGTCGGGTCGCTGCGCGTCGGCGACCCTGGGCAGCTACGGCCCGACCTGGCAGCGGTGTACGAGCGGCTGCGTCCCGGCCGTCCCGGCTGGTCCGGCCGGGACGGCCGGTGGTGGCGGTACGTGCTGGCCGACAGCCCGGCCCGCCAGTCCGGGCAGACCGCGCTGCGGGTCGTGCTGCACGACGGTCCGACCGGCCCGGACGGCTACGCCCTGTGGCGTACGGTGAGCGACTGGGACGCCCATGGGCCGAAGGGCCGGGTACGGGTGATCGAGGCGGTGGCCGGCAGCGTCGACGGATACCGGGCCCTGTGGCGGTTCCTCACCGGCATCGACCTCAGCCGGGCGCTCTCCTTCCGGTTCGCGGCGCTGGACGAGCCGCTGTTCCAGCTGGTCGACGAGCCCCGGCAACTCGGTGCCGCGCTCGCCGACAGCCTCTGGGTGCGGCTGGTCGACGTCGCGGCGGCGCTGTCCGCCCGCCGGTACGCCACCGGGGTCGACGTGGTCGTCGACGTCACCGATCCGCTGCTGCCGGAGAACTCCGGCCGCTGGCGGCTGACCGGCGACCGGGAACAGGCCCGCTGCGTACCCACCGACGAGCCGGCGGACCTCGCCTGCGGGGTGGCCGACCTGGCGGCGGTGTACCTGGGCGGACCGTCGCTGCGGTCGCTGGCCGACGCCGGTCGGGTACGCGAGCTGCGCCACGGTGCGGTGGCCGAGGCCAACACCGCGTTCGGCTGGGACCGTGCCCCCGCCGGCATCGAGATCTTCTGAGCCGGTCGCGGTACGGTCGGCGGATGGCGGACTTCGAACGGCGCAGGCGACGGCACCGGCACGGCGCCCCCACGGAACGTCCCGACAGCGGACCAGCCAACGCCAGCACCGCCGAGGTACACGACCCGGAGCAGGACGGTACGCCGGAGCCGGACGGCAGGCCCGTACCGGGGCCGCGCCCGCAGTCACCGGGGCCACGTACTCCGGAGCCGTCGCAGCGCGTCCCGGAGCCACCGCCGACGCACCGTCAACGCCGGCAGACGTCGGGCCGTTCAGCCGGTGGCGGGTCCGGCGGCGACGACCGGGACGCCGACCGTGGCCTGCGTGGACTGGTCGGTTCCGGCACCTCACAGGTCAGCATCTCGGCGGCGCTGCGGGCGCGGGACGCGTCCCGCCCCAGCGAGGACGACCTCACCAGGGCCGACGAGACGCTGACCATCGTCCGCCGGCACTGGGTGCCCCGGGAGGAACTGCCCCGCCGGGAGCGGTGAACCGGCCGGTCCCGACGTGACCCACCGGGCACCGAGAGGTGCCGCTGCGGACCAACGGGGTCAGGGCAGCGTTGGCAGCTTGCGGTCGATCTCGTACGCGCCGACCTGGGCGATGCGGCGGGCGTGCCGGTCGTTGCCGGAGAACCCGGTGGCCAGGAACGCCTCCACCAGCGTGGTCGCCTCGTCGAGGGTGTGCTGGCGGGCGCCGATCGCGACGACGTTGGCGTCGTTGTGGGTGCGGGCCAGCTGCGCGGTCTCCAGGTTCCAGGCCAGCGCAGCCCGCACCCCGGGAACCTTGTTGGCGGCGATCTGCTCGCCGTTGCCGGAGCCGCCGATCACCACCCCGAGGCTGCCCGGGTCGGCGACCACCCGGGTTCCCGCGTGCAGGCAGAACGCCGGGTAGTCGTCGTCCGGGTCGAACTCGTGCGGCCCGACGTCGGTCACCTCGTACCCCTGCTTGGCGAGGTGGTTGACCAGATGCACCTTGAGCTCGTAGCCGGCGTGGTCGGCTGCCAGGTAGACGCGCATACCGGCAGTCTCTCAGCGCCGGTCGGTCGGCCGCACAGCCGGGTCAGCCGATCTCACCGGCCGGATCTGCCGGCCCTCGACGGCTCAGCTGATCTCGGCCAGCACCAGACCGCCGCGCGCCTTCGGGGTGAACCAGGTGCTCTTGCGGGGCAGCTTCTGCCGGGCCAGGTTCACCGCGACGAAGTCGTCGACGGTGACCGGGGCGATCAGCACAGCCAGCTCGGCCCGGCCGGCGTCGACCTCGCCGGTCAGCCAACTGGCCGGATAGTCGCCGCCGACGTACGTGATCCGCTTGTCGCCCGGGTCGAGGCCGAGCACACCGCGCAGCAGCACCCGCTCCACCAGGGCGTGGTCGAGGTTGTCCACCCGGTCACCGTCGGTGGTCGGCAGGGTGACCTGGTAGCCGCGTCCGGCCAGGTAGAGCCGCACCGCGCCGCCGGAAGCCGGCACCGTCGGCGCACCGTCGAGCGCGGTCACCGTCGCACCGGCGTCAGTCAGCCCGGCCAGCGTCTCGTCCGGGCTCAGGGTCAGCTCGCTGACCAGCCGGTTGTACGGCTGGATGGCCACCGACGCGGGGGTGGTGACCACGGCCAGGAAGCGGGACAGGCCGCCGGTCTGCGCGGCCAGACTGCGATGGTTGCCGTCCGCGACGACCAGCTCACCGCCGCCGGCCAGCGCGCAGAGCCGCTGCTGCAGCTCTCCCGGACCGACCGGCCAGATCGCGTGGGTTCGGCCGGCCTGGTCCAGATCGGTCGCGGCCGGCGCGCCGGCGGCCTCGGTCGCTGCGGCGAGCGCGGCGTGCAGTTCGTCGCCGCGCCCGGTCTGCAGCAGCAGCACCGGCGACAGCAGATGTCCGACCGCTTCGGCGAGCGCGACCCGCTCCCGGACCTTGGCGATGAACACGTCCTCGTTGCGGATCACCAGACCCGGTTCGTCGGCGCTGGTGGAGATCTGATCGGTGTCGACCATCACGAACAGGCCGTACGCCGCCGCGTCGCTGGCCGGCTCGGTGATCCGGTAGAGCACGGCGACCTGCTCGGCCGGCGTGTAGCTGCCGTCGGCCCGGGCCTCACCGAGCCGCCCGGCGGCCGCCGGCAGGCAGTCGAGGAACGACCGGCCGAGGCTGTCCGGCGCCCGGTGCGGCATCTCCACCGCCAGCGCGCTACGGGGATTCGCCTCGATGATCGCGGTGATCTCGGCGTCGTCGGCGAACTCGTCGTAGTTCTGCGCGCCGGTCTCGCCGGTGGTGATCCAGGCGCGGGAAATCGGGTGAACGACCGTCATGGCGCGGACGCTACCGGCGGGGTCCGCTGTGACGACCGATACATCGGCCGTTTCCACCGGATGGACAACAGCCCGGTCGCCGGACCAGCGTGACGGACAGCGGCCCGGTTGCCCGGGCCGCTGTCGACGGCGGTGGCCGCAGTGACCGGCCGGACCGGATCATCCGACCGGAGTCGGGCGCCGGTGCCGGCCGCCGCCGGTCCGGGCCGCCGGGACCGCGCCGACCGTCGACGCCGGCAGCCCCGACGGTACGGCGACCGGCACCCGCTCCGTGTCGTGGACCGACGGTTCCCGCCGGTGCCGGCTGCCGTCACTCGCCACGCCCCAGACCCGGGCCGCGATCGCCTCGCGCAGCACGGGCAGATCCCAGTAGTCGGAGTCGATGTCGACCAGCATGTTGACCTCCGATGCGTCGGTGTGACCCGGTTTCCTGCCGGGCCGGCGGGGTGAACATCCTGGGCAACGACGTGGCCTGGGACGCGTCACGTGCGCCGCGCAGCGACACGCCGGGCGACATGGAACTCGTCACCGACACCGACGAACTGGTCAGTCGAACGTGGGATCCACCTCGCGGGACCGCTTCAGCTCGTAGAATCCCGGCGTCCCGGCGACCAGCAGCACACCGTCCCAGAGCCGGCCGGCGGCATCCCCGCGCGGTACCGGGGTGATCACCGGGCCGAAGAACGCGACCGGGCCGGCACCCTCCGGGCCCGGGGCGTGGATCACCGGCGTACCGACGTCCATCCCGACCGGGGCCATCCCGGCGGCGTGGCTGGCCCGCAGCGGGCCGTCCCAGGCCGGATCGTCGGCGGCGGCGGCCAGCGCCGGGTCCAGCCCGGCCTCGGTCAACGCGGCGGTGTAGAGCTCGGGTCCGGTCGGCTGCTTCTCCAGGTGGATCCGGTTGCCCAGCGCGGTGTAGAGGGCCCGTACCGCAGCGTCGTCGAGGTCCTGCTGGACCGCGACGGCGACCCGGACCGCCCCCCAGGCGCGGTCGAGGAAGTCGCGGTAGTTCTCCGGCAGGTCACGGCCCTCGTTGAGGACGGCCAGGCTCATCACCCGGAACCGGACGTCGACCGGCCTGACCTGTTCGACCTCCAACAACCAACGCGAGGTGATCCAGGCCCACGGGCACATCGGATCGAAGTACATGTCCACGGTCTGACGGTCGGACATCAGACTCCCCTTCTTCTTTGTCCGGCGGCTGTCCGCCGCCATTGTCCGGGTCACCTCGCCAGACGGCGCCCCAACCCAGCAAGTCCAGGATCTGGGCCGGCCTCGCCAGGCCCCCACGACGTGAAAGACTTGGCCGAACGGGGTCATTCCCAGCTGTCCCCGACGCCGCCGACGTCGACGTCGGCGGTTGAACGATTGGACGGAGGCACACGGTGGCTGGAGTGCGCAATCTGACCCAGGTCGAGGCGGCCGAACGCGCCCGCCTGCTCGACGTGACCGGGTATGACATCCACCTCGACCTGTCCGGCGCCGGCAGCGCCGCGGACAGCCGGGTGTTCCGTTCGACAACAACGGTCACCTTCCGCTGCACCGAGCCTGGAGCAGGCACGTTCATCGAGGTCGCGGCGGACCAACTGCACTCGGCGACGCTGAACGGCCAGCGGCTCGACCCGTCCGGCTGGTCGGCCGAGTCCGGGCTGGCCCTACCGGGCCTGGCCGCGGAGAACACGCTGGTCGTCGAGGCCGAGTTCATCTACTCGGCCAGCGGGCAGGGGCTGCACCGCAGCGTCGACCCGGTCGATGGCGAGACGTACCTGTACAGCCAGTTCGAGACCGCGGACGCGCAGCGGGTGTTCGCCTGCTTCGACCAGCCCGACCTGAAGAGCGTCTACACCTGGCACGCTGTCGTGCCGGCCCACTGGCGGGTCATCTCGAACATGCCGGTGGCCACCGAGGAGCCGGCCGGGCCGGACACCAAGACCGTCCACTTCGCCGAGTCGGCGCGGATGAGCACCTACATCACCGCGCTGTGCGCCGGCCCGTACCACGAGGTGCGACGCAGCCACGACGGCGTCGACCTGGGCTACTTCTGCCGGGCCAGCATGGCCGAGCACCTCGACGTCGACGACCTGCACCTGATCACCGCGCAGGGTTTCGACTTCTTCCAGGCCCAGTTCGGGGTCCGCTACCCGCTGCCCAAGTACGACCAGATCTGGGTGCCGGACTTCAACGCCGGCGCGATGGAGAACTTCGGCGCGGTCACCCACGCCGAGGCGCACTACATCTTCCGTTCCCAGGTGACCGATTTCGAGTACGAGCAGCGGGCCAACACCGTGCTGCACGAGCTTGCCCACATGTGGTTCGGCAACCTGGTGACCATGCGCTGGTGGAACGACCTGTGGTTGAACGAGTCGTTCGCCGAATGGGCCAGCCACTGGTGCAACTCGGAGGCGACCCGGTTCACCGACGCCTGGACCACCTTCCTGTCGGTCCGCAAGAACTGGGGCTACCGGCAGGACCAGCTCTCCTCCACCCATCCGGTCTACTGCGAGATGCCGGACCTGGAGGCGGTCGAGGTCAACTTCGACGGCATCACGTACGCCAAGGGCGCCAGCGTGCTCAAGCAGCTCGTCGCGTACGTCGGTCTGGAGCCCTTCCTCGCCGGTCTGCGCACCTATTTCCAGCGGCACGCCTGGGGCAACGCCACCTTCGACGACCTGCTCTCCGAGCTGGAGGCCGCCTCCGGCCGGGAGCTGCGCAAATTCGCCGCCCAGTGGTTGGAGACCGCCCAGGTCAACACGCTGCGGCCGGAGCTGTCGGTCGGCCCGGACGGCACCTACCAGCAGGTCACGGTGCTTCAGGAGGCACCGGCCGGGCACCCGACGCTGCGTACCCACCGGATCGGGGTCGGCCTCTACGACCTGACCGCCGGCCGGCTGGTCCGCCGGCACCGGGTCGAGGTCGACATCAGCGGTGAGCGCACCGAGCTGACCGGGCTGACCGGGCTGCCCGCCGCCGACGTGCTGCTGCTCAACGACGACGACCTGAGCTACACCAAGCTACGGCTCGACCCGGCGTCGATGGCCAACGTGGTGCAGCACATCAGCGCGTTCGAGTCGTCGCTGGCGCGGGCGCTGTGCTGGGCGGCGGCCTGGGACATGGTCCGGGACGGGGAGCTCGCCGCACGCGACTACGTCGCCCTGGTGCTCACCGGGCTGCCCAACGAGACCGACATCAACCTGGTGACCGCGACCCTGCGGCAGGCCACCAACACCCTGACGTTCTACGCCGAGCCGGGCTGGGCGGCGCAGGGCTGGGCCGACCTGGCCCGTACCGCCCGGACCGCGCTGCAGGCGGCGGAGCCCGGCAGCGGCTTCCAGCTGGCCTGGGCGCGCAGCTACGCCACGGCGGCCCGCTCCGACGGCGACCTGGCGGTGCTGCGTGGCTGGCTCGACGGGGCAGACGTGGTGCCGGGGCTGACCATCGACACCGAGCTGCGCTGGACGGTGCTGCAGTCGCTGGCCGCCAACGGTGCCGCCACCGGCGAGCAGATCGACGCGGAGCTGGCCCGGGACCGGACCGCCAGCGGTGAGCGGGAGGCGGCGCTGGCCCGCGCCCTGCTGCCGGACCCGGCCAACAAGGCCGCCGTCTGGGCCAAGCTGACCGGGCCGGACAGCCTGCCGAACTGGCAGCACCGGGCGTTGCTGCAAGGCTTCCAGCACTCGACGCAGGTGGAGCTGACCGAGCCGTACCGGACGGCGTACTTCGACGTGGTGGGCCGGATCTGGGCCACCCGGGACAGCGAGCCGGCGCAGGAGTTCGTCACGCTCGCATACCCGGCGTACCTGGTCTCCGAGGAGACCGTCGCGGCAACGGACGAATGGCTGGCCGGCGACGGTCACCCGGCTCCGCTGCGCCGGCTGGTCGCTGAGGGCCGCGACGGGGTGGTCCGGGCGTTGACCGCACGGGCCACCGACACGGCCGCCGCCCGCTGAGTGACTCCCGCGCCAGCCGCCATCGAGGTGAGGCTGAGACACCCTAAGACGCAGATTCAAGGTGTCTCAGCCTAACCTCGACGCGGCTCTCCGGTCCCCCGGCTCAGCCGACGCGCAGGGCGGCGGCCATGGGTGGCTGGTCTGGTGGTGCGCCGCCCCGGCGCATCGCCCACAGCGGCGGGCCGCCGGCCGGCAGGTGCGCGACCCGTACGATCCGGTAGCCGTGGCGCAGGTAGAAGGCCTGGGAGCGTGGGCTGCTCGCCTCTACCACCGCCGGCATGCCAGATGGTGGTGCCGGCCAGTCGCTTCCAGGCGGCCGGAGGTGAGCGTGTAGTGCGCGTACGGGCCGTGCCGGTCACCGCAGGCCCGCAATCTGCGCCGCTGATGCTCCGCACCGAGCAGCCGGTCGAACGGGTGCGGATACCAGATCGCCACCGGCGTCGCAGTGGCCGACGACGTCGACGATGCCATGCCGGACGCCGAACTCCACCTCGGCGGAGAAGAACCGGTGCATCGTCAGATACCGCAGCGCGTGATCATTGATCAGCCAGGACACCACCGGATCCAGCACACACGACTGCGCCAACAACTCGGCCAGGGGTTCGACGTCGGCGGCCGTGGCGGCCCGTACGGTCAGCATGGCCGCCACGTCCACACCAGGAACCGGTCGAACAACTCCGTCGCCGTGACGTCGGGCAGGTCGAACGCCGCCCCGGTCATCCGCTCGACCACTTGACAACCGCACCCGCCCAGCTCCCGCAGTTGTTCCATCACCGCGACCACCGGCCCCGGTTGACCCGGGTAGCATCCACCGCCGCCCGACCCACAGCGGCAGCCGAACCGGCACCGACCGCACCAGTCAGACTGGACGGCCCGGTCGGGCTGAACCGCATCGAATGCCGAGGTGCGCACTCCGGACACCGCAAGATCTGCCCGCACCTCGGACACCACCGCTGCTTCAACCGGAACGTGAAGAAGCCGACACACCACCCACCCAGCGCCGCCAACACGACTCCCACCAAGGTCAACACTCCTGGAGGACTTCCCGAAAGGGGTCCGCCGATCCGGAACCGAGCCCTGTCGATGTAACGTGGCGTGCCCGGCCGGACGTGGGCCGGGCTGCATGCAGCGGCGACCAACCAGAAGCGAGGAAGCTTGGACGCAGTGTCACCCCGCCGGGCCGGGAGTACCGGTCGAGCTTGATGCCAGAGATGCATCAAGATGCACCTGCGGCATCACGTCCCCGGAAGGCCATCGGGTCCCCCGAAGCAAGCCCGAGCGCGTCGCTGGCTGCCGGCCGTACCTCCGCGTGCGGCGGCTCAGCCGCAGTGGGTGATCCGGGGCGGTTCGGCGGACGCGAAGCGCGAACCTGGCCGACGCTGAGGGCATGCGTGCCATCCAACTCACCGCGCCCGGCACCCTCGAACTCGTCGACGTGCCGACACCGGAGCCCGGCCCCGGCGAGATCCTGCTGGCCACGGCGGCGGTCGGCGCCTGTCACTCGGACCTGCACATCCTCGACGCGCCCGCCGGGGTCTTCCCGACCCCGATGACAATCGGCCACGAGATCGCCGGCCGGGTCGCCCAGCTCGGTCCGGGGGTCACCGGATGGGCCGAAGGGGACACCGCGGCGGTGTACGGGATCATCGGCTGCGGGCGCTGCCGGGCCTGCCTGCGCGGGCTGGAGAACCAGTGCCGCACCGTAACGGTCGGCGGGGTCGGCATCAGCCGCGACGGCGGGCTCGCCGACCACGTGGTGGTGCCGGCGGACCGGCTGCTGCCGCTGCACGGGCTGGATCCGGTGCAGGCGGCACCACTGACCGACGCTGGGCTCACCCCGTACCACGCGATCTCCCTCAGCCGGGACGCGCTGCGGCCCGGCACCCACGCGGTGGTGATCGGTGTCGGCGGCCTCGGCCACATGGCGGTGCAGATCCTGGCGGTGACCACCGCCGTCACGATCATCGCGGTGGACACCAGCGACGCCGCGCTGCGGCTGGCCAAACGGATGGGCGCACACCACACCGTGCAGGCCGGTCCGGCGGCGGTCGACCAGATCCGTGAGCTCACCGGCCCGGCCCCGGACGGCGCCGACGTGGTGCTCGACTTCGTCTGCGTGGACGCCACCCTGGACACCGCCCGGCAGGTGGTGTCCACCGGCGGTCACCTGACGATGGTCGGCCTGGGCGGCGGCACGCTGCGGATCGCGGCGACCGTCGAAGGCCCGCCGCCGGTGCCGATGGAGACCAGCGCGGTCATCCCGTTCTGGGGCACCCTCGCCGAGCTGTCCGAGGTGATCGCCCTCGGTCGCCAGGGTCTGCTCCGCGCCGAGGTGCAGACCTTCCCGCTGGCCGAGGCGGTGCAGGCGTACCAGCAGTTGCGGGACGGGAAGATCCACGGCCGCGCCGTGCTGGTCCCCTGACCAGGCGACGGTGACTGGGAGATCCGGTAAGGCCGGGTCCGTCAGGCGCGGCCGGCCCGGGACGCCAGCTGGTCGATCCCGCTGACCAGGCCGCCGGCGAGGTCACCGCCGCCGAAAGACGCCACCATGGACAGCGCGGCGAGCTTCGCGTCCCGGTCCGGGATCCGCTTACGGGCCTCGGCGCCGGTAACGACCTCCAGCACCCGCTGATTCGGCGACACGGCGATGAGCACCGCGTCGTCCGGGTCGGTGAGCTGCCGGTGCAGCGTCACCGCGTACTCCCGGGTCGGCTCCTCCAGCTCGCCGACGTAGATGCTGAACGCCAGTCCGGTGGCCGAGTCGGCCAGCCGCAACGCCTCGTCGAGCCGGAGCAGCTGCCGGGTGCCGAACGGCCCCGGCAGGGTAGCGCTCGTCCGGGTGGACTCGCTGGACTGCTCGTGGGCCTGCTCACCAACGGTCACTTGCGCCTCCCGTCGCGCCCGGACGCGGCTGCCCGCCGCCGAGGTTGGTCGACTCGATCGCCGTCGGCTCGGTGCCGGCCGGCAGCGCCGCCGCCGGGGTCCCGGTCGACCGGTCGCCTGACGAGACGTACCAGACCGGGCTGAAGTCGAACTGCCGGCCGGGCCGGTAGCGGCGGTCCGCGCCGCCACGCCCGCCGATCATCGCCAGACCGGCCACCACGAGCACGATGACCGCCGGGATCACGACGAAGAAGAGCACCGTGTTGGTAACAGACAATCTCAACGCCCCCCGGCATCGGTTCAAGGGACTCAGCGGATGTCTGGAGTGGTGGACCTGGCCACACCGCCAGCCCGTTCCGGCTCAGACGCCTTCACGGTAGCGGAGGGCCCGGCCCGCCAGATCTCCGGGTGCCGACCGGGCCAGCCGGTCCGCTCCTCCAGCTGAGCGGCCGCGGCCAGCACGGTGGCGTCCGCGCCACCGCGGCCGGTCAGCAGAACCCCCACCGGCTGCCCGGCCGTACTCTGCGCCACCGGGACGGACACCGACGGTTGCCCAGTGACGTTGAACACCGCACAGTACGGCGAGAAGCGCCGCTGCCGGTCGAAGTCCTCGGCCGGGTCACCCGTTTCGGTGAACCAGCCGACCGGGGCCTGCGGAGCGCTCAACGTCGGGCACAGCAGCAGGTCCAGCCCGACCACCGCGTGCATCGCCCGGCGTACCTGGACCTGCAGCTCGGCCAGGGTGGCGACCAGCGTCGCGGCGCTGATCGCGTTGCCCCGGCGGCGTAGCAGCCGGGTCAACGGCAGCAGCCGCGCCTCTCGTTCCGGTGGCACCGGGGCCAGCGCGAGCACGTACCAGACGGTCTCGAACAGCGGCCACAGGTCCGGGCCGAGCGGCGCCGGGACGTCGACCACCTCGTGGCCGGCGTCGGCGAGCAGCGCGGCCGCCGTGTCCACCGCTGCCAGGCAGTCCGGATGCACCGGTTCGTCGGCGAGCATCGGGGTGGTGAACCGGCCGATCCGCAGCCGGCCGGGGTCCGCGCGACGGGCCGCCGCCAGATAGCCGCCGGGCGGCGGTGGCGGTGCCAGGTACGGCTCACCGGGCACCGGCACCGCGATCGCGTCGAGCATCGCGGCAGCGTCGGCGACGGTCCGGGCGATCGGTCCGTGGCTGGGCAGACCGAACCCGCCGGCACCGAGCGGGCCGCCGGAGACGACCCCCCGGGTGGGCTTGTAGCCGACCAAACCGCAGAGGGCGGCCGGGATTCGGCACGAACCGCCGCCGTCCGAGCCCTGCGCGAACGGCACCAGCCCGGCGGCCACCGCCGCCGCCGCTCCCCCGCTGGAGCCGCCGGCGGTGCATGCCAGGTCCCACGGGTTACGCGCCGGCGGCGCCACCTCCCCTTCGGTGTAGAGCGAACAGCCCAGCTCGGCGGCGGTGGTCTTGCCGAGGCTGACGGTGCCGGCGGCACGCAGCAGGCGGACCACGTCCGCGTCGACGCTCGGCACGTAGTCGGCGAACGCCGCCGAGCCGAAGGTGGTCCGGACCCCGGCCGTGAGGGTGAGGTCCTTGATCGCCACCGGTACGCCGTACAGCGGGCCGGGGTGCTGCCGGGACCGGATGCCGGGCGCGACCCGGCCGAGGGCGAGGGCCTGTTCCCGGGCGTGCTCCGCGGTGACCGTGACGAACGCCCCCACCGTGTCCGAGTGGGCGTCGATCCGGGCCAGGTAGTGCTCGACGATCTCAATGCCACTCAACTCGCCCCGGCGGATCGCGACGGCCTGCTCCAACGCGGTCAGATCATGGATCTGCGACATTGACCGATCCTGGCAGGTCACCCGTTGACGCGTCATCCCGGTGCGGGATCACCCGGAGGTGGGAGGCATAGCCGGCACCGGGACGGGAAGTCGGGCCAGCAGGCTCCGAACGTCGGTGCGGCACACCGGTCGCGCCGACGGTGCCGGCACGGCCGGGCCGGCCGCAGCGGCGACGGGGCAGACACGGCCGGCCGGGGCACAGTCGGGGGGAGATCATGCGCAGAGTGAGCAATCCGGTCCGGACGCTGGCCGGGCTCGCCGCCGCCGTGCTGATCGGCACGGTGGCGGCCGGGGTCGACGCGTCGCCGGCGCATGCGGGCAGCACCTACGTGGAGGCCGATCCGAGCACCGTGCAGGCCGGTGGCCGGGTGACCGTCCGGGCCAGCTGCGGCGACGACAACACCAGCCAGGCGACGGTCGAGTCGGACGCGTTCGGCCGGGTGATCGTGATGCCGGACCAGGACGTGCTGACCGGTCAGGTGACCGTGCCCAGCAGCAAGCGGCCTGGGCGCTACCCGGTCGACCTGCAGTGTCAGAACGGGAACACGGCGACGACCACCCTGACCGTGACCGGCACCGCCCACCCGACCCGGGGGCCGGACGCCGGTGGCGGCGGCACCGCGTCGGCCAGCACCGGTTCCGGCGGCTCGGCCTTGCTGGTCGGCGGCATCGCCGCGATCGGGCTGGGTGCCGGGATCGGGCTGCTCGCGATGCGCCGCCGACGCGCCGACTCCGGCGCGTGACCAGCGGGCAGGCAGGTGGTCCGTCCCACACCGGCCGGCGGCCGTCCGGGGGGCTGGCTGCTCCCGTTCCTGACCCAGGTCACGGCGGCCGGTACCACGGCGCACACGGTGGCACCCCGGGTGTCGACCTACGGTCAGCCGAGGCCGACAGCACCGGATGAGCGGACGGACGGTGCGGCGGATCAGCCGGGCGCGCATCCGGCGATCCCCGGCACCGTCCGAGGGGTGGCCCGTGCCCCGCTGCGCGGGGTGGCGGCGGTGCCGGGTGCCGCCGGACGCGGCGGCGGCTACGGATCCGCCGCCGGCCGTCGTCCACCGCACGGCTCACCCCGGCGGCGGGGCTGGCCCGGATTCGGGTCGCTGCGTCCGGGTCGACGCCGGGTGCCCTCGGCTGCCGACCGGCGGGCCGCGCTGGGCGGCTACCGGGGACGACCGGACGTGCCGTCGCGGTGGAGCCCGGTCGCGCTGGTGCTGATCGTGGCAGGCGTCTTTGTCGCCGGGTTCGGCTTCGAACGGGTGACCGGCACCCCGCTCGGGCAGTGGCTGCCCGGAGCACACCGCGCGACGCCCGAGACGCACCCGCCGCTGGGCGCCAGCGACCCGGTCAGCCTCGCCATCCCGGCACTGAACCTGCAGGCCGCCGTGCACGATGTCGGGCTGGCTGAGGACGGCACGATCGCGGTGCCCGAGCTGAACCGGCACAACGAGGCCGGCTGGTACGTGGCGAGCCCGACGCCGGGCGAGAACGGCTCGGCGGTCATCGTCGGCCACGTCGACACCAGTACCGGGCCGTCGGTGTTCCACCGGGCCGCCACGCTGCACCCGGGCGCGCAGATCCAGGTCCGCCGGATGGACCGGTCAGTGGCGCTGTTCGAGGTCACCTCGGTCGAGCAGTTCGACAAGTCGTCGCTGCCGGCGGACCGGGTGTACGACGACTTCAGCCACCCGGGGCTGCGTCTGATCACCTGCGGTGGTCAGTGGGTCGGCGGCGCCACCGGGTACGCGGACAACGTCGTCGTCTTCGCGTCACTGGTCGGCACCCAGAACGGCTGACCTGCGCAGCCGCCCGTACCGGCCCGCAGCCGCCAACAGCGGCCTGAGCCGGCCCGCACCGGCTCAGGCGACGGCTTCGGACGACAGGTCGAGCCAGTCGGCCCAGCGCGGATCCGGCGCACGGTGCCCGAGCACCCGCCAGGCGGTGCCCTTCGGGGCGGCCGGCGGGGATGGCAGCCGCCACCCCAGCTCGGCCGGGGTCCGGTCGCCCTTGCTGTGGTTGCAGCGGGCGCAGGCGGCGACGACGTTCTCCCAGATGTGCCGGCCACCACGGCTGCGGGGAAAGACATGGTCGATGGTCTCCGCCGGACCCCGGCAGTACGCGCACCGCCAGCCGTCGCGGGCGAAGATGGCCCGGCGGGAAAGTCCGACGTGGGTCCGGTAGGGCACCCGTACGTAGCGGGTGAGCCGTACCACCGACGGCACCGGCAGGCAGTGCCGGGCGCTGTGCAGCATGCCCTCGCCGTCGGCGACGCAGACCGCCTTGGCGGACAGGACCAGGATCGCGGCCCGGCGTACGGATACGACACACAGCGGCTCATACGTCGCGTTGAGCACCAACGAACCGGAGCCCACCGTGGGTCGTATGTCAGGCATCCCGCTCACCCTCTCGGTTGTGTTCCCACCCGCTCCTAGTGCCGACTGCGACTCGACGCGGACCGAAGGTCGGACCGCGACCGGCGCTGGCGAATCGCCAGCGCCCGTGCGCCAATAGTCCCCGATTGATGACCCGAATGCACGTACTATTCGGGCCTGACCCCTCGGGCGTTCGGCCGATGGCCGGTCGCTGTGGTGTTCCACCTGGTCAGGCCGACAGTGCGGGTCGGCCGCCGACCGGGCAGGGCGGTACGGTACGAATTGACGGTGACCGCACGATCGCCCGCCCCCGCTGACCCCGAGCCTCCCGACCCGGCGACCGACCCGCCGTACCAGTGGGCTCAACCGGAGCCGCAGCCCTCGGTGAGCCCGGTGTGCCCCGACGACGACCCGGTCTGCAGTCAGGTGCTCGACTGGACCGGGCTGCCGTGGCTGGCGGAGGGGAGCTTCTGGCTGCTGGTCAAACCCCTGCGGATCGTGCTGATCATCGCGGTCGCGGTGGTACTGCGGTACCTGCTGCACCGGGCCATCCGCCGGCTGGTGACCAGTACCTCGACGGTCGCCGGGCCGACCATCCTGCGGCCGTTGCGGGAACGGACCCCGCCGGCCGGGCCGGTGGTGATGCCGGAACGGCGGCGGCAACGCGCCGAGGCGATCGGCTCGGTGCTGCGCAGCACGGTGAGCGCGACCGTGTTCGGGATCGCCGTACTGCTGGTGCTGGGTGAGCTGAGCTTCAACCTGGCCCCGCTGCTGGCCAGCGCCGGCATCGCCGGCATCGCGCTGGGTTTCGGGGCGCAGACGCTGGTGAAGGACCTGCTCGCCGGGCTGTTCATGCTGCTGGAGGATCAGTACGGCGTCGGCGACATTGTCGACCTTGGCGAGGCGACCGGCGTGGTCGAGGCGGTGGGTCTGCGGATCACCACGGTCCGGGACGCCCGGGGCGTGCTCTGGTACATCCGCAACGGGGAGATCATCCGGGTCGGCAACAAGAGCCAGGGCTGGGCCATGGTGGTGGTCGACATGCCGGTCGGCTTCGCCGACACCGAGCAGGCCGCTGCGGTGCTGCGTACCGCCGCCCTTGGGGTGGCCGCCGATGGGAAGATGGCCGGCCACTTCGTGGAGCCGCCGGACGTGCTCGGCGTCGAGCAGGTCACGGTCGACGGCGCGGTGATCCGTACGGTCGCCAAGACCACCGCCGAGGGGCAGTTCGTGGTGGGCCGCGAGTTGCGCCGTCAACTGGCCGCGGCACTGCACACCTCCGGGATCTCGGCACAGATCGTGGCCGGGCGGATGTTCGTCGCCCGTGGGTCGGGAGGTGGGCAGGAGGAGCCCGGCCAGGGCGGAACGACTTGACCGGTCACCGGGACGACGCGTCCGAGTGCCGGGACGACGCGCCCGCCTCGGCCGACTAGCAGGGGCTATGCACCGTATGGCGAACTGGTTGTCATCCGAATGTTTAGTCGGAGTGACGACAAACTAGCCGTTCACACTAGCCAGATGTCACCCGATCGGGCATGATCCGGGACGAGTGTCATCGGAGTGTCACCACCACTTCGCTCAGCCGTACGTCCGGGACGTTCCCCGGTAGTACCCGCCACGAGCGGGTGCCGCCGAGAACGATGGAGGCGCCGTCCGTGTCCGACGAGGCACAAACCGCCGGGAGTCCGGCGACCTTCCGCGAGGTGTTCGCGGCGGATGAGTTCCGCTTTCTCTTCGTCTCGGTGGCGCTGTCCTGGATCGGCGACTACATCGCGAAGGCAGCGGTCACCGTCCTGGTCTACCGGGAGACGGAGTCGGTGGCCCTGTCGGCCGCCGCCTTCGCGGTCAGCTTCCTGCCCTGGTTGATCGGTGGTCCGCTGCTCACCACGGTCGCCGAGCGGCACCCGTACCACCGGGTGATGATGACCACCGATCTGATCCGGATGGCCCTGATCGCCGTGGTCGCCACCCCCGGCCTGCCGGTCTGGGCGATGATCAGCCTGCTGTTCTGCACCACACTGGCGAATCCGCCGAACCAGGCCGCCCGGTCCGCGCTGATGCCGACCGTGCTGACCGGTGACCGGCTGATCGTGGGGCTGTCGCTGATCGCCAGTACCGGCCAGCTCGCCCAGGTCGGCGGCTACGTCGCCGGCGCGGCGATCGCCTCCGTCAACCCACGGGCTGCGTTGCTGTTGAATGCCACCACCTTCGCCGTCTCGGCCCTGGTGATCCGGCTCGGGGTCCGGGCCCGTCCGGCGGCCACCGCCCCGGACCGCCGCCAGCATCTGCTCCGCGAAACCGCCGAGGGCTTCCAGTTGGTGTGGCGTACCGACGTGCTGCGGGCCATTGCGATCCTGGTCTGGACGGTCCCGCTGTTCGCCATCGTGCCGGAGGGGTTGGCCGCCGCCTGGGCGGCCGAGCCGGGGGTTTCCGACTCCGAGCGGGGTCTCGCCCAGGCGATGATCATGGCGGCGAGCCCGACCGGCTACATCGTCGGCGGCCTGCTGATCGGCCGGCTGGTCCGTCCGGGGCGTCGGCGCAGACTGATCCGACCGTTCGCGGTGATCGCTCCGCTGGCGCTGGTCCCCACCCTGCTCGACCCCTCGCCGCCGGTGGTGGCGATCCTCGCCGGGGTCTGCGGCTTCGCGGTGGCCGGCCTACTGCCGGTGACCAACGGGCTGTTCGTCCAGGCGTTACCGCATGGTTACCGGGCCCGCGCGTTCGGCGTGATCGCTACCGGCATCCAGGTCGGCCAGGGAGCTGCGGTGCTGGTCACCGGTCTGCTCGCCGACCGGTTCGACATCCCGACCGTGGTCGGGTTGTGGAGCCTCACCGGCGCGGTGGTGATCTCCCTGGCGCTGCTGCGGTGGCCGGCCGAGGAGCGCTTCGACGCGGCGATCGCCGCCGTCGCAGCCGCCCCCGGTGCCTCGACCGGCGGTAGACCCGGCACAGCGACCGCTGGCACGCCGGATACTTCCGCCACCGGCCCCGCCGCCAACCCGGCGGCCAGCAACGGCAGCCCCGTACCGCAGGCCCGTGACGCGCAGCAGTCCGACGAGGTCGGCAGCGCCTGAGCGACGCTGGTACACCGCACCGGGCACCGGGCACCGGCCGGTTGCGCACCGGCTGGCAGGATGGAGTGGTGACAGCGTCAGATCCTGCCAACGGCCCGGCCGGCGCGACGCCCGCAGCCGGCGGTCCCACCCCGACCTTCTTCGCCGCCATCGGCGGCGAGCCTGCCTTCCGCCGGCTCGTTGACGAGTTCTACGCCGGTGTCGCCACCGATCCGCTGCTCCGCCCGATGTACCCGGAGCAGGATCTGGGGCCGGCTGCGGAACGACTGACCCTGTTCCTGATGCAGTACTGGGGTGGCCCCGGCACGTACTCCGAGCAGCGTGGGCACCCCCGGCTGCGGATGCGGCACGCACCGTTCCGGATCGGTCCGGCGGAGCGGGACGCCTGGTTGACCCACATGCGGCGGGCGGTCGACCGGCTGGACCTGCATCCGGAGCTCGCCGGGATGCTCTGGGACTACCTGGAGCGGGCCGCCTACTTCATGGTCAACGAGATGGACCCGACCGAACCGCCCCGGCGCGACCTGGCCAGCGGCTGACCGGCCGTCAGAGCAGGGCACCCTCGTCGTGCAGCCAGTCGACGAAACTGGTCGCTACGGCCGCTCCACAGTCCAGCAGCTCGACCAGCAGCGCGTCGTTGGCTCCGGCTGCGAGTGGGACCTGCAGCTCGGCGTAGATGGGCAGCTGACTCCGGTCGGTAGGGTCGCCGACGTACGCCTTGCAGAACCGTCTGGTGTGGTTCCACTCGTTGACCACCCGGTAGGCACGGTCTGCCCAGTCGGGCGGCACGGTGGAGTGCGGTCGGGCGCGGACCACCAGGATCTCGTCCTCCGGCCCTTCGAGGGTGAACAGGACGGCGTGCCGCTCCCACATCGCCAGCAGGCTGCCATCACCGTCCGCGAGATACCGAATGTCCAACATGTCCAATGCGGTGCCGATCCGACGGAGGGTCACCGGCACCACCTGCGGCGAGAGCTCCTTGCCCGCTGCCGGCGACGGCATCGGGCAGGACGGCCCCGCAGGTCTGGTCGGCCCGAGTTCGGTCGACGACCGGGGCGCCTGCTCCGGCGTTCGTGGCGCGGGCGGTCCAAGTCGGACACCGCCGTCCACTCCGGTCCTGCTTCGGGTATCCGGCTCACCGCCATCTGCGTGACCGGAGCGCCACGACCACCATGGCATTATCCGCACCTCACTCCCCAGCGGATCCGGGTGCCTACGTTGCGTCGGATCCGAGGCCCGACGGTACCCGGATAGCCGTTCCTAGACACCCCCCCAACGAACCCCCCGAACCAGAGGGATGAGGTAGCATCATACTTTCGGCTGAGTGATCGTCGGCATGAGCGCAAGATTATTAGCTCTTTGTGTCCAGGCAACCCCGAACGGCGCATCAAGTGCTACCCAATTACCTACTGTCCTGACCCGTACCACCGATTGCGGTTGATCCACGGGGCGGCCCGACAGGTCGGTCCGGTCCTGACAGTCGACCGGCTCCGGCCGACCGACCGGCCCCTCGGTCGTGCCGAGAAAGCCCATCCGGGCCACCGCCTGCACCAGCCCTTGGCGGATCTCGATCCGCTCGCCGGTCGGACCGTCGTCGGTCACCACCACGGCCACGTGGTCGAGCAGGGCGTCCCGTACCGCCCGCTGGCCCACCGCCCGTCCACCGACGCCCTGCGTCTCGGCGGCTCGCAAGGTGCCGGCCGCCGCCACCGCGACCCGGCGCAGATCGGCCGCTGGCACCACCTCGACGGCCCGCGCCGGGCCGGGCGGCAACGGCCACCGCCACGCGCTGTCCCGGCGCGGCGGCAACCCGGTGGAGACCGCCGTCAGCCGGGCCAGCAACTCCGCAGCGGACACCGTGGCGTCCCCCGGGCCGGGCCCCGAGACGGTCCGCTGCACCAGGACCGCCCACGGCAGGCGGGCCCAGAGCTCGGTGCGGTCCCGGCCGGCCGACCGCAGCCGGACCGGCGCGTCGGGGTCCAGCCGGACCAGCCGGGCCAGGAACGCGCCGGCGTCGGTCAGCCCGGTCAGCCGGTGACCGGCCGACGCCGGGTCAGCCCGGGGTGTACGGCCGGCCATCATGCCTCGGCGGCATCGGCCGGTCGGACGTACGGCAGCAGGAAGGCCCGCTCCGCCTCGGTCAGCCGACGTGGCCGCCCCCGCTCCAGGTCGAACGGCACCAGCACCGAACGGGCCCGGCTGACCAGCAGATCGCCGTCGAACATCTCGTAGGCGACCGTGAACCGCGACGGACGGACCTGTTCGATCCAGAGCTCGATTCGGACGGTCGGTGCCTGGTCGGCAGTCGACCGGCCCATCCGGTAGTCGACCGGGCGCAGGTAGTCGACCTCGTGCCGGTGAATCAGCACCCCGTCGGCGAACGAACCGATGCCCCAGGCCCGCCCGCCGGAGAACATCAACGCGACCCGGGCCTCCTCGTACAGCGTCAGGAACCGGGCGTTGTTGACATGCCCGTACGCGTCGAGATCGGACCAGCGCAGCGCAGCGTGAAACGTGTAGCGCCGGCCACCGCCGGCGGCCGGAACCTCGCCGGTCGTCGACGAGGCCCCGGCCAGTGCCGCATCAGTCACGGGTCAGCTTGCGGTAGGTCACCCGGTGCGGTCGGGCCGCTTCCGCGCCGAGCCGGTCGATCTTGTTCTTCTCGTACGCCTCGAAGTTGCCCTCGAACCAGAACCACTTCGCGGGGTTGGTGTCGTCGCCCTCCCAGGCCAGGATGTGCGTGGCGACCCGGTCCAGGAACATCCGGTCGTGGGAGATGACCACGGCGCACCCCGGGAACTCCAGCAACGCGTTCTCCAGGCTGGACAGCGTCTCCACGTCGAGGTCGTTGGTCGGCTCGTCGAGCAGGATGACGTTCCCACCGATCTTCAGGGTGAGCGCCAGGTTGAGCCGGTTACGTTCACCACCGGACAGCACCTTGGTCGGCTTCTGCTGATCCGGTCCCTTGAAGCCGAACGCGGCCACGTACGCCCGGGACGGCATCTCCACCTTGCCGACCATCAGGTGGTCCAGCCCGTCGGAGACCACCTCCCAGACCGTCTTGCTGCTGTCCAGGCCGGAACGGTTCTGGTCGACGTACGACAGCTCCACGGTCTCGCCGACCCGGACCTGGCCGCTGTCCGGCTGCTCCAGCCCGACGATCGTCTTGAACAGCGTGGTCTTACCGACGCCGTTCGGGCCGATGATGCCGACGATTCCGTTGCGCGGCAGCGAGAAGCTCAGGTCGTCGATGAGGACCCGGTCGCCGAAGCCCTTCTTCAGGTTCACCGCCTCGATGACGGTGTTGCCCAGCCGCGGCCCCGGCGGAATCTGAATTTCCTCGAAGTCCAGCTTGCGGGTCTTCTCCGCTTCGCTGGCCATCTCCTCGTAGCGGTCCAGCCGGGCCCGGGACTTGGTCTGGCGTGCCTTCGCGTTGGACCGGACCCATTCCAGCTCCTCGCCGAGGCGCTTCTTCAGCTTGGCGTCGCGACGCCCCTCGACCGCCAACCGGGCGGCCTTCTTCTCCAGGTACGTCGAGTAGTTGCCCTCGTACGGATAGGTCCGGCCACGGTCCAGCTCGAGGATCCAGTTGGCGACGTTGTCCAGGAAGTAGCGGTCGTGGGTGATCGCCATCACGGTGCCGGCGTACTTGGCCAAGTGCTGCTCCAGCCAGTGCACGCTCTCCGCGTCCAAGTGGTTGGTGGGCTCGTCGAGCAGCAGCAGGTCCGGCGCCTCCAGCAACAGTTTGCACAGCGCGACGCGGCGGCGTTCACCGCCGGAGAGCTGGGTCACCTCGGCGTCCGGCGGCGGACAGCGCAGCGCGTCCATCGCGAGTTCGAGCTTGGAGTCGATGTCCCAGGCGTCGGCGTGGTCCAGATCCTCCTGCAGCTGACCCATCTCGGTCATCAGCTCGTCGGAGTAGTCGGTCGCCATCTGCTCGGCGATCTTGTTGAACCGCTCCAGCTTCGCCTTGGTCTCGGCGACCGCCTCCTCGATGTTGCCGAGCACCGTCTTCGCGTCGTTGAGCGGCGGTTCCTGGGCGAGCATGCCGACGGTGTAGCCGGGCATCAGCCGGGCATCGCCGTTGCTCGGCCGGTCCATGCCCGCCATGATCTTCAGCAGGCTGGACTTGCCGGCGCCGTTCGGGCCGACCACACCGATCTTGGCACCCGGCAGGAAGTTGAGCGTCACGTTGTCCAGCACGACCTTGTCGCCGTGCGCCTTGCGCGCCTTTTCCAGGACGTAGATGAACTGGGCCACGGTGCGGCCTACCTCCAGAACTCTCGTGGGACCCGTCGGTACGGGCAGGTCACGACCCCGCGTACCGGCCGCCGGCACCGACCGGAGCGGCTACGGGTGGTACGCGGTACGCGGTCGTGCGCGGTACGACGGTCCGATCGGTGCGTACGCCGTTGTCAATCCTGACAGGTCCGACGCCCCAGCCGCACCTCACCCCACCGGACGACTGGGAGGTTCCCGCCGGTGGTACCTGCCGCATTGCGTCCGGCCGGGTTTCGAAGTCCTGATCAGCTGGGCACCAAGAGGGGGACGGGGGTCCGCCCGTCTGGCCCGCACAGTACGCTCATGGCGGTCCCGTAATCACCGGAGGTGTACGGAACGTGACGGTTCGGAGCTCGTTCGTAGTGGTCGCCAACCGCCTGCCGGTGGACGAGGTGACCACGCCGGAAGGCCGCCAGTGGCGGCGCAGCCCCGGTGGTCTGGTGACCGCCCTGCACCCGGTGCTCGCCGCGCACCAGGGCACCTGGGTCGGCTGGGCCGGTGGCGCAGGTGCGGCGCCGGAGCCCTTCGACCTCGAAGGCATCCGGCTGCACCCCGTCCCGCTGAGCGCGGAAGAGCTGGAACGGTACTACGAAGGTCAGTCCAACGCCACCATCTGGCCGCTGTATCACGACGCCGTCGAAACGCCGGCGTTCAAGCGCCGCTGGCGGGAGGCGTACCGGGTGGTCAACGCCCGGTTCGCCGAGGCGGCTGCGGAGGTCGCCGACGAGGGTGCCACGGTGTGGGTGCAGGACTACCAGCTGCAGTTGGTGCCGGCCATGCTCCGGGAGATCCGCCCGGACCTGCGGATCGGTTTCTTCCTGCACATCCCGTTTCCACCGATCGAGCTGTTCATGCAGATGCCGCAGCGCGCCGAGATCCTGCGTGGGCTGCTCGGCGCCGACCTGGTCGGCTTCCAGCAGCGGCTGGCCGCGCAGAATTTCGTCCGGCTGGCCCGCCACCTGCTCGGGCTGCGGTACGAGGGCCAGATGATCCAGGTCGACGGCCGTAAGGTCAAGGCCGGCGCCTTCCCGATCTCGATCGACGTTCCGGAGATGGAACGGATGACCCACGACCCGACGGTGGAGGCACGGGCCAAGCAGATCCGCGCCGAGCTGGGGGATCCGAAGACGGTGATCCTCGGAGTGGACCGGCTCGACTACACCAAGGGGATCGAACTCAGGCTGAAAGCGTTCCGGGAACTTCTTGCTGACGGAAAGCTGACAGTTCCGGACGCGGTTATGGTGCAGGTCGCCACCCCCAGCCGCGAGCGGGTCGAGCACTACCAGGCACTTCGGGTCAAGGTTGAGCGCGAAGTTGGCCGGATTAATGGTGAATTCGGCCGGGTGGGTGTGCCCGCCGTGCACTACCTGCACCAGTCGTACAGTCGCAGTGAACTCGCCGCGCTCTACCGCGCGGCCGATGTGATGATGGTGACACCACTGCGAGACGGAATGAACCTGGTGGCCAAGGAGTACGTCGCGGCCCGCGCCGACACCGGCGGCGCCCTCGTGCTCAGTGAGTTCGCCGGCGCCGCAACGGAGCTGCGTCAAGCGTTCCTGTGCAACCCGCACGACCCGGACGGCGTCAAGGACGCGTTGTTGCGGGCGGTGCATGTCGACAGTTCCGAGGCCCGGCGGCGGATGCGGATCATGCAGCGCCATCTGCGGACCCATGACGTCGGCCACTGGGCCCGCTCCTTCCTCACAGAACTCGGTGTGCCCGAGACGGAGGAATGAATGAGAACGTCCGTCCTTGACGGGGACGTACGCGCGGCCGCGGATCAGATCGATCCCGAGCTGCGCGCGGCGATCGGGCGGATCGCCCGGATGCCGATACTGCTGGTGGCCTGCGACTACGACGGCACCCTCGCACCGATCGTCGAGGACCCGACCCGAGCCGTACCGCTACCGGAGTCGGTCGCGGCGGTGCGGGCGCTGGCCGCGCTGCCGCAGACCACCGTCGCGGTGGTCTCCAGCCGAGCGCTGCGCGACCTCGCCGCGCTGTCCCGGCTGCCCAGCGAGGTCCATCTGGTCGGCAGCCACGGGTCCGAGTTCGACATCGGCTTCGTCGAACGGCTGGCCCCCGAGCAACTGCAGGTGCACTCCCAGCTCAAGCGGGAGCTACGGCAGCTGATCAAGGACCAGCCCGGGGTACGGCTGGAGGTCAAGCCGGCCAGCGTCGCGGTGCACACCCGGGGCGCCGATCCGGCGGTCACCGAAGCGGTCGTCGCGGCGGTCAACACCGGGCCCGCCGCATGGCCGGACGTCACCGTCACCCAGGGCAAGGAGGTCGTCGAACTGTCGGTGGTCGCCACCGACAAGGGCACCGCCCTGGACCAGATCCGCACCCAGACGTCGGCCAGCGGCGTGCTCTTCATCGGCGACTCGATCACCGACGAGAGCGCCTTCGCCAACCTGCACGGTCCGGACGTCGGCATCAAGATCGGCGACGGTGACACCCGGGCGCCGTTCCGGGTGGCCGAGCCGATCGACGCCGCACGGGTGCTCGGCGTCCTGCTGGAGACCCGGCGCAACTGGCTCTACGGCGAGCACGCGGTGCCGATCGAGCGCCACTCGATGCTGGCCAACGGCCGGACCATCGCGCTGCTCACCCCGGACGCCAAGGTGACCTGGCTCTGCCACCCCAAACCGGACTCGTCGGCGATCTTCGCCGATCTACTCGGCGGCGCACCGGCCGGGCACTTCACCGTCGCACCGGCCCGCGGCGGGTTCCCGCTGGGCCAGCGCTACCGGCCCGGCACGATGACCGTGGAGACCCGTTGGTCGGGGCTGACCGTCACCGACTGGCTGGACCACCCGCCAGCCGAGTCCTCAGCCGGCGACACGGTGCTGCCGGGCGCCGACTCCACCCTGGTCCGGGTGCTCACCGGCACCGGGCAGGCACAGCTGGAGTTCGCGCCACGCCCCGAGTTCGGTCAGGTGGCTGTGCAGTTGCAGCCGCTCGGCGACGGGCTGCTGGTGCTCGGTTCCAACGAGCCGGTCGCCCTCTACTCCCCCGGGGTGGAGTGGAAGGTCATCGACGACGGTGGCCGGGAAACCGCCCGAGCCCTGGTCGACCTGGCTGCTGTCGACGGCATGCTCACCATGGAACTGCGGTTCGGCTCGCACAGCCTGGAGCACCACACCGTCACCGTGCAGGACCGCCAGTCCACCGCAGAGCAGCCGTGGCGGGAGTGGGTCCGGCAACTGCGGCTGCCGAACACCGGCCGGGAGCTGGTCGCCCGCAGCGCGCTCACCCTGCGAGGGCTGTGCCACGAGGCGACCGGCTCGATCCTCGCCGCCGCGACCACCTCACTGCCCGAGGAGCTCGGCGGGGTACGCAACTGGGACTACCGGTACTGCTGGCTGCGGGACGCGGCGATGAGCGCCCGGGCGTTGGTCGACCTCGGCTCGCTGGCCGAGGCCGAGGCGTTCCTACGCTGGGTGGACGGCTGCGTCGAGCGCACCGGCGGCCACCCGGAGCGGTTGCACCCGCTCTACACGGTGGAGGGACTGGAGCTGGGCGCGGAGGCGGTCATCGACACCCTCCCCGGCTACGCTGGTTCCCGCCCGGTGCGGGTCGGCAACCTGGCCAACCACCAGCTGCAGCTCGACGTGTTCGGGCCGATCGCCGACCTGCTCGCGGTGGTCGCCGATGCCCGTGGTTCCGTGCACGATGACGAGTGGCGGGTGCTGGAGGCGATGGTGCAGGCGGTCGAGCGCCGCTGGCACGAGCCGGACCACGGACTGTGGGAGGCCCGGCTCGCTCCCCGGCACCATGTCTTCTCCAAGGTCATGTGCTGGATGACGGTGGACCGGGCGCTTCGGATGGCGGGCCGGCACGGCGGCGGCGAACGGCCAGACTGGGTCGAGCTACGCGACCGGATCGGCCGCAACGTGCTGGAACACGGCTGGCATGCCAAGGCCGGCGCGTACACAGTCGCCTACGGCGACGAGGAGATGGATGCCTCCTCGCTGTGGATCGGGTTGTCCGGGCTGCTGCCCGACGACGACCCGCGGTTCCTCGCCACCGTGCTCAAGGTGGAGGCGGACCTGCGCAGCGGCCCGGTGGTCTACCGCTACCGGTGGGATGACGGGTTGCCCGGCCGGGAGGGCGGGTTCCACATCTGCACCGCCTGGCTGATCGAGGCGTACCTGCGCACCGGGCGGCGCGGTGACGCCGAGGAGCTGTTCGAGCAGATGATCGACACCGCCGGCCCGACCGGTCTGCTGCCCGAGCAGTACGATCCGCTCGCCGAACGCGGGCTGGGCAACCATCCTCAGGCGTACAGCCATCTGGGGCTGATCCGGTGCGCGCTGCTGCTGGACGACATGCTCAAGCTCTGAAACCGCAGCTGGTCCGGCGCGCCGCTCCCCCGGCACGCCGGACCGCTCAGTCCTCGGTCCGGTCGGCTCGGCCGGTCGGCCGGTCGGCTCGATCGGTCGGCACGTCCAGCGTGCCGACCACGTCGCCGACGACCACCACGGCCGGCGGCCGCAGTCCGGCTGCGGCGGCCTCGCCGGCCACCGCGCCCAGGGTCGACGTCAGCGCCCGCTGGGCACCGGTGGTCGCCTCCTGCACCACCGCCGCCGGGGTGTCCGCGCCACGGCCGTTGGCGAGCAGCGTCCCGGCGATCGCCGGCAGGTTCTTCAGCCCCATCAGCACCACCAGGGTGCCGCGCAGCCGGGCGAGCGCCGGCCAGTCCACGAGCGACAGCCGGTGCCCCGGCGGCAGGTGGCCGGAGACCACGGTGAACTCGTGGGCCACCCCCCGGTGGGTGACCGGGATACCGGCGGCGGCGGGTGCCGCGACCGAACTGCTCACGCCGGGCACCACCGACACCGGTACGCCCGCCTCGACGCAGGCCAGCAACTCCTCGCCGCCCCGGCCGAAGACGTACGGGTCACCGCCCTTGAGGCGGACCACTGTGGATCCGGACCGGGCCCGGTCCACCAGGATCCGGTTGATCTCCTCCTGAGCGGCAGCCGGGCCGTACGGGATCTTCGCGGCGTCGACCAGCTCGACCCGGGCGGGCAGCTCGTCCAACAGCAGCCCGGGCACCAGCCGGTCGGCGACCACCACGTCGGCTTCGGCGAGCGCGCGGCGGCCCTTCACGGTGATCAGTTCCGGGTCGCCGGGGCCGGCGCCGACCAGGACCACCCGGCCGGTCGGGCCGGGGCCGGCGGTGGCCGGTGCCTCCCCGGCGGGGTCAGCGACCGGGATGGTGCCGTCGGACAGCCGCTGGTCAATCGCGTCCCGGACCCGGACCGCCCGCTGCGGGTCCCCGCCGCCGAGCACCGCCACGGTCACCGGGCCGTGCCGGGTCACCGCCGGCGTCCAGGCGGTCGCCTCGGTCCGGTCGTCGGCCCGAACGCAGAACACCCGCCGGGGCTCGGCGGCAGCGCTGACTTCGGCCGCCGCCGCCGGGTCGTCGACGGCGACCTGGACCAGCCAGGCCCCGTCCAGGTCACCGGGCTGGAACCGCCGCTGCCGCCAGCTCAGCCGCCCGGCGGTGACGAGCCCGTGCAAAGCCGGGGTCAGCTCGGGTGACACGACGAGCACGTCGGCTCCGGCGTCCAGCAACGCCGGCACCCGCCGGGTGGCGACCGCGCCGCCGCCGACCACCAGCACCCGCCGGCCGTCCAGCCGCAGCCCCAGTGGGTAAAGATTCACTTCTCGGAAACTCCCGCCGCGTCAAAGGTGGCCACCTCGTGCAGGACCCGGACCGCACTGACCATCATCGGCCAGGCGAGCAGGGCGCCGGTGCCCTCTCCCAGGCGCAGCTCCAGGTCGACCAATGGGTGCAGGCCGAGCTGGCGCAGCCCAACGGTAGCCCCCGGCTCCACCGAACGGTGCCCGGCGACCATCGCGGCGGTGGCGTGCGGGGCCAGGGCCGCTGCGGCCAGCGCGGCGGCCACCGCGCTGACCCCGTCCAGGATCACCGGGATCCGCCGGGCGGCGGCACCGAGCAGGAAGCCGCAGAGCGCTGCGTGTTCCAGCCCGCCGAGCGCGGCCAGCACGCCGACCGGGTCGGCCGGGTCCGGCCGGTGCCGGCGCAGCGCGGCGTCCACCACGGACATTTTCCGCTGGTACGTCGGCTCGTCGACCCCGGTACCCCGGCCGGTGACATCAGCTGCCGCCGCACCGGTGAAGCCGGCGATCAGGGCCGCCGCCGCGGTGGTGTTGGCGATCCCCATGTCCCCGGTGAGCAGGCTGGCGGCGCCACCGTCATGCAGGTCGCCGGCGACCCGGATGCCCACCTCGACGGCGGTACAGGCCTCGTCGACGGTCATCGCCGGCCCGCTGGACAGGTCGGCGGTGCCGGGGCGTACCCGGGCCGACACCAGCCCGGCGGCGGGCTCCAGCGGCGCGGCCACGCCCACGTCGACCACGGTGACGCTGGCCCCCATCTGCCGGGCGAAGGCGTTCACCACCGCGCCGCCGGCCAGAAAGTTGGCCACCATCTGCGCGGTGACCTCCTGCGGCCAGGGGGTGACCCGTTGCCGGTGCACCCCGTGGTCGGCGGCGAAAACGGCCACCGCGCCGGGCTCGGGCAGCGGTGGCGGGCAGGCCGCGGCGAGGCCGGCGAGCCGCACCGACAGCTCCTCCAGCGCGCCGAGCGAGCCGGCCGGCTTGGTCAGCCGGGCGTGCAGTGCGCGGGCCTGAGTCATCGCGTCACCGTCAGGTGGCCGGATCCGCGCCAGGGTCGCCTCGACCAGTGAGCCGGTCGGGCCGTCGGGCGCAGGACCTCCAGAGCCGTCGGGCATCAGTCCTCCAGGGTGGTCGACAACACGGAGACGAAGGCGTCGGTGGTGGCAGTGTCCCGTACCGCGATCCGCAGCCAGTCGACACCCAGCCCGGGGAACGTGTCGCCGCGGCGTACCGCGTAGCCACGCTCGCGCAGCCGGTGCCGAACCCGCTGCGCACCGGCGACGTGGATCAGGACGAACGCGCTGGCCGGGGTGCCGGCCACGGTGACCGCGGGCAGTTCGGCGAGCCGTCGGACCAGGTGGGCGCGCTCGGTGGCGAGCGCGGCGGCGAACCGGCGTTCGGCGCCCACCGCCCGGCGGCTGGCGCACACCTCGGCGGCGACCAGCGCCGGAGTGGCGACCGGCCACAGCGGCGCCGCGGTGGCGAGCCGGCGCAGCAGCGGCTGCGGGCCGAGCAGGTAACCGATCCGCAACCCGGCCAGGCCCCAGGTCTTGGTCAGGCTGCGCACCACGACGAGTCCGGGCAGGTCGCGCCGGTCGGCCAGGGACTGAGGTTCACCCGGTCCGTCGGCGGCGCAGGTAGTGTCGGCGAACGCCTCGTCGACGACGACGACCCGGCCGGGTCGGGTGAGCGCGGCGACCGTCTCGGCGGGGTGCAGCACCGACGTCGGGTTGGTCGGGTTGCCGATGAGCACCAGGTCCGCGTCGGCCGGGACGAGGCCGGGGTCGAGGGTGAACCCGGTGTCGGCGGACAACAACACCCGGTCGACCCGGTGCCCGGCGTTGCGCAGCGCGGCTTCCGGCTCGGTGAACTGCGGGTGCACCACCACCGGGTGGCGGGCGTCGCGCAGCGCCTGGGCGATCAGTACGAAGCCCTGGGCGGCGCCGGCGGTGAGCAGCACCTCGCTGGCGGGCCGGCGGTGCCGGGCTGCGACGGCCGTGACAGCGGCCCGCTGGTCGGGGTAGCGGGCGAGGTCGCGCAGGCTGGCTCGGACCGGATCGGTCAGCCAGCGCGGCGGTTCGCCGACGCGGACGTTGACCGCCAGGTCGATCAGGCCGGGGGTGGCCTCGACGTCGCCGTGGTGCCCGAGATCGTACTCCTGCATGGTGGCGATCATGCCGGGCGGGCGGGATGAAATCGACGAAGGGTGACGCTTGTGACACGATTCGTCTTGTGGTTTTAATCCTTTTGGTCACTTTTTGTAGCTGTCCGGCTTAGCTTTGGGCCGTGAGGAAACACACCCGCCACCCCGCTCGCCGTGGCCGCCTCGTCCAACTGCTCCGGGCCGGTCTGATCGCCGGTGTCGTGGTCGCCGCCGCCGCGTACCCGATGGCCGCCGTCGCCGGACTCGGCATCATCGCCAGCACCAGGGCGATCGACCAGATTCCCAGCGAGCTGCGCGACGCCCAGCCGGCCCAGACGTC
Source organism: Micromonospora sp. ABR4_055 (assembly GCF_056160425.1). NCBI lineage: Bacteria > Bacillati > Actinomycetota > Actinomycetes > Micromonosporales > Micromonosporaceae > Micromonospora > Micromonospora sp. ABR4_055. The sequence continues at coordinate 2,087 of NZ_JBSWXD010000019.1, read as the reverse complement.
GTACGTCTACGCCGCCGACGGCAAGACCCTGGTGACGATGTTCTACGAGGAGCACCGCAAGTACGTACCGCTGACCGAGATGTCGCCGTTCATCCAGCAGGCCATCGTCGCCTCGGAGGACAACCGGTTCTACCAGCACTCCGGCGTCGACCCGAAGGGCGTCGCCCGGGCGTTCGTCGCCAACCAGCAGGCCGGCGGGGTGTCCCAGGGCGGCTCCACCCTGACCATGCAGTACGTCCGGCTCGCCCTGCAGCAGACCGCCCAGAACCCGCTGGAGCTGCAGGCAGCCACGGCACAGACCCCCGGCCGCAAGATCCGGGAGATCCGGATCGCGATGGAGCTCGAGAAGCAGATGTCCAAACCGGAGATCCTGGAGCGGTACCTCAACGCCGCCTACTTCGGTCACCGGGCGTACGGCATCTACGCCGCCGCGGAGATCTTCTTCTCCAAGCACCCGAAGGCGCTGACCGCCAGCGAGGCCGCGCTGATCGCCGGACTGGTCAAGGCACCGTCGGAGTACGATCCGGCGACATCGGACCAGGCCGCGGCCACCGAGCGGCGCAACTACGTCATCGACCGGATGGCCGACCTGGGCTACCTCTCCCCGGTCGCGGCCGAGCAGGCCAAGGCCGAACCGATCCGACTCAACCTGAGCACCCCGCCGAACGAGTGCGTGTCGGTGCCGCAGGAGCACAACGACTGGGGCTTCTTCTGCGACTACCTAAAGTCCTGGTGGATGAGCCAGAAGGCGTTCGGCGACAGCCCGTCCGAGCGGCTGGCCAACCTGCGTACCGGCGGGTACCGGATCGTCACCAGCCTCGACCCCGGCATCCAGAAGGTCGCCCAGGAACAGGTCACTTCCCGGGAGTCGATCGGCAGCCCGTTCGCGCACGGCCTGGTGGCGGTCGAACCCGGCACCGGACAGGTCAAGGCGATGGCGGTGAACCGGGTCTACTCGCTCGACCAGACCGGCAACGGCCAGCACTCCAACCCCAACCTGCGGGAGAAGGTCAAAGGCAACTACCCGAACACGGTGACACCGCTGCTCGGCGGCGGCGACCTGCCCGGGTACCAGGCCGGCTCGACCTTCAAGATGTTCACCATGCTGGCCGCGCTGGACGCCGGAATGCCGTTGCGTTCCGGATTCAACGCGCCGCACCGGATCAACTCCATCTACGACGGCGGCCAGGGCAGCAGCAGTTGCGGCGGACGGTGGTGCCCGAGCAACGCCGACGGGTCGATGGCCGGCTTCCACTACATGTGGTCCGGGTTCGGTAAGTCGGTCAACACCTACTTCGTCTGGCTGCTGCAGCAGGTCGGCGCGGAGAAGGCGGTGCAGATGGCCGAGCGGCTCGGGCTGCGTTGGCGCACCGACGTCGACCGGCGCAACGCCTCGCCGGAGTACGCCAGCAAGTGGGGCGCGTTCACCCTCGGTGTCTCCGACGTGACCCCGCTGGAGATGGCGAACGCGTACGCCACCATCGCCGCCGACGGCAGCCACTGCGAGGACTCGCCGGTGCTGGCGGTGGAGAACCCGGACGGCAGCCCGGTCACCTACCGGGCGTTGACCGGGGTCGACGTCGAGGTGGCCACCCCGCGCTGCCGGGCGGCCTTCTCGCCGGACGTGGCCCGAGCCGCCACCGACGCCGCCCGCTGCCCGGTCGGTGACCGCCCGGCCGCTGGCGGCTGTGGCGGCTGGGCCACCGCCGAAGGGGTCGCCAAGGCGGTCGGGCGGCCGGTTGCCGGCAAGACCGGTACCACCGACAGCACCCGGTCCGCCTGGTTCACCGGCTACACCCCGGAACTCGCCGTGGCCAGCTTCATCGCCGACCCGGACAACCCGTTCAACGCGGTCGGCGACTGGCAGTCGCAGAAGCCGGTGGACTCGGCCGCCGGAACGTTGAAGAACGCCCTCAAGGGCAAACCGCCACGCCAGTTCACCCCGCCGTCAGCCGAGATCGTCGGCTGAGGCCACCAGCACCGGCTCGGTGTCCTCGTCGTCGCCGACCGACGGCGGCCGCGGCCCGGCCGGGTGCGGTGCGGCCGCTGTCTCTTCTCCACACCTGCCGCTGCCGACGATCTTATCC